>NZ_SJPW01000002.1:300000-570046 GCF_007860125.1 Rubripirellula tenax | reverse complement strand
TCGATACCACACCCAACGTGTCACCACGGTCAGCGTACGACTCAGGGCCAGCGTTCTTGGCTAAGATTTCACTGTAAGAAACTTTCATTCTCTATTCCAAACCGGTTTATCCCGGCGTTTTCCGAGGCAACGAGTCCCGTGCGACAGGACTAGTCGCCTCGTCCACTGCGCCAGTCACTGATGCGTCGCTGCTAAGGCATCGGCGCCTGCGGCATATCGAGCAGGCTGATGATCAATGGCAAAAGCTGCTTCTTGCGGCTGACGACCTGCTCGAGCTCGTACAGTTTGTCTTCAAGCTGGGGATAATTGATCTCTTCCCAACCGTCCGGCTCGCTGCTCATCAACAACAGGCTTCCGTTGCTGGCGATGTCGGTGATCAGCAGCGCCGAAAACTCGAGCGAATTTTCGGTCGCGAGTGCTTCGAGCGCCGTGGCAAGTTCATCCTTTCGTTGCCAGAACAGATCGAAGCCGATTTCTTCGATTTGCGAGATCGAAAAACGCCGACCGGATTCCTCGAATTCTTTGCAGTCTTCACGAACGACTTGCTCGGGGGTGCATGATCGCAGCGCCGAGCCGACTTGAAAGAACTCGTTGGCGTATTCACTCATGTCAACGTCGCACAGTTCTTCCAACCACTGCAACACTTCGCGATCGACGTCGGTGGTTGTGGGCGAACGCAAGAACAACGTGTCGCTGATCATGCCCGATGCCATACACAGTGCGATTCCCGGTGACGGGTTAATCCCAGCACGTTGGAACATCTTGGCAACCAATGTGCACGTCGAACCGACCGGCTCCATGTAGAACCGCATCGGGTGATTCGACTTAAGTGATCCGCCTAATCGGTGGTGGTCAAGGACTTCGACGATGTTCGCATCTTCGGCACCGTGAACGGCTTGTGACATCTCGTTGTGGTCGACCAGCACGATTTCGGTCTTGGGCGGATTGACCAAGTCGCTCTTGCTGATCACGCCAAAAAGTTCGTCGCCATCAAGCACGGGAAAGATCGTTTGCGGACTGCGAAAGACTTGATTTCGTGCCGCTTCAACGGGCATCTTCGACGACAACTTCATGAAACTGGTTTCGATGATCGGTTCGATCCGCTGGGCTGCCTTGATCCGCATCGTCGTGGTTGCGGTATCAAAGGGGCTACAGATGACCGAGACACCTTGCGCCTTGGCCAACTGCATCAATCCGCTGGACAATTGGTAACCGCCGGTCACGACCAGGGCTCGCACGCCCATTTCCAAAGCCGGCAATTGAATCGTCGGCCGGTCGCCACTGACCACCAACAACCGCTCGGCCGGAAACTGCTTCATCCGATTGGTGAAGCCTTCGGCGCTCATCGCCCCCACGGTCACGACGTAGTCATCGACACGATCGGGCTCAACGCAATGTTGAAACTGGCCGCCGACAACAGAATTGACTTTTAACAGCGTGCTTCGCACCTCGCGCGATCGCACCGGGTCGACGCCGCCTTGCAGCATCAATTCAAGCAAGTCCAACAACGTGACGATGCCGACCACTTTGCCGGCATCATCCAGCACCGGAATCGAACGAACGTCGTGGTCGTTCATTCGCTGGTAAACGTCATAGAAGACATCATCCGTATTCGCAACGATGGGCTGGCGATTACAGACGTCCTCGAGATCGGGGCGGATATCCATAATGATCCGCGGCGTTTTCAGATTCGCCTTTTTCAGCGCAAACTCGGTCCGTTCGTTTGGCGTTCCACAACAGGCCGCGATCGCATCGGGGCGCGTCGTGCGGCGAAGGAAGTCGGCGTAGGCCAATGCGCTACAAATCGCATCCGTATCCGGATTACGGTGACCAAAAACAAAAAGCGTCATAGTTGTTTATACCGAGTTGTTCTTATCAAGCAATTTTTCGGCAGCGACCAGAATCGATTCGGGCTCGGCCATCCGCCCCTCGCCGCTGACGCGACAACTGAGCCATCCCGTTTCGGGGCCCGCAAAGTGGCATCCGTCCTCTTCTAAACGCACGACATTTCGACGAACGGATGGTTTCGACCACATCGCGGCGCTCATCGCCGGAGCCAGCAAGACCGGACAGGCGACTTGAAGGTACAGCGTGCTAACCAGATCATCGGCAGCACCGTTGGCAAACTTCGACAGTAAGTTTGCCGTCGCCGGTGCGATGACCATCAAATCGGCTCCATCAGCCAATTCGATATGGGGTCCCAGCGGAAAACGCGAGTCGAACATCTCGGACGCAACTGGTCGAGACGAGAGCGCCGCGAACGTGGGTGCGCCGATGAATGCGGCGGCGGCGCCCGTCAGGGCGACGCGCACTTCAAATCCGGCTTGAGCAAGACGACTGCAAAGGATGGCCGACTTGTAGGCGGCAATGCCGCCACCAATGGCCAGCAATACGGTCTGGCGTGATTTCATGCGATTGGGCAGCCCAGAAGGGTGGCGAAGCGGAAGACACATCCCGCTTGCGGCAATGTTTTTCAAACGGCGAATGTAATGAAAACGTGGGATCGGCTTTCAACCGATCCCACGTCTCGAATCCAACGTTCGTGTTTCGATCGATCCCTAAAGATCCGATTCGTCCAGATCTGGACCTTCGGCAAGTGCGATCGCGGCATCCAAATCGGGAACCATTTGAACGTCATTGTCCATGTTCAGAACGATTTTGTCCTGCATGATTTCTTGCAACACAATCGACATTTTGTCGTGGGTGTCGACATTGACGAGCGCGCGGCTGCCCTGGTTCAGTTGGACCAAACGCTTTTGGATCAACGTACTCAGTTTGAAACGGCCGCCAACCTTGTTGACGATCTCTTCTTCTTTTAGCTCTTCGAGCATGAATTTTTTTCCTTTTTGTCTTTCAAAATTTGACAGATCTCGGCGACCGCCACATCGACGGATCCGTTAATGATTTCGTATTGGTATCGATGCCGGTAAAGCATCTCGCTGCCTGCTGTTTCCAACCTTGCGGCGATGGCATCTTCGGTTTCGGTTCTTCGTGCCCGCAAACGTTCTTCGAGCTCATCCATGCTGCCGGGATGGATAAAAAGCGAAATCGGATCGAAGTCGCGGTTTTCAAGGATCGTAATCGCTCCTTGAACATCGATCTCCAAAATTACCCACTTCCCCGCTTCCAGGCCAGTAGCGACCTGATCTCGCAGGGTGCCGTACCAGTGACCGCGACCGAAAACTTCCTTATATTCTAGAAACGCCCCGGCCGACTTCCGCTGGTCGAAATCGTCTTTTGTCAGAAAAAAGTAGTGTTGGCCGTCGATTTCACCCGGCCGCGGCGGCCGGGTCGTGGCCGACACGCTTAAAACGAGCGGCAATTCGCATTGTTTTAGTAATTCGCGCACCACCGTACTCTTTCCGGCCCCGCTGGGACCGGAAATGATGACCAATCGTCCGTGGTTTCCATTGCTCATTCGAGATTTTGGACCAATTCTCGCATTCGTTCGATCGCACATTTGATCTCGACGACGTGTGCCGAGACGGCCGCATCGGACGCTTTGCTGCCGATGGTGTTGGTTTCGCGGAACATTTCTTGGATGACGAAGTCTAGTTTGCGGCCGGTGGGTTCGCGACGGTCCGCATCGGCGGCGCCGTTCAAGACCGAACCAAACATCTCCAAATGACTGGCCAAACGTGTGACCTCTTCGCTGATATCGGCTCGATCCGCGTAAATCTGGACTTCCTTGAGCAGATCGACCGATTGGACGTCCAGGTGGTGTTCAGCCAAGATTTTGGTGATTTTGGATTCCAGACGGCTGCGATAAACGTCGACGGCTCGCGGTGCCAGTTCGCGGATTTGGGCCAACGATTCGTCAATCAGCTGAACATCCGCAACCAGCGTTCGGGCCATGTTGGCACCTTCGACCTCGCGCATATGGTCCAGATTTTCGATCGCCGACACAATCACCTGTTCGACGAGCGACCACAGCTCATCGGTCGGACGACGATCATCTCGATTGGAAACGATCACACCCGGCAGCGTCATCAAGTTTGACAGGTCAATCGTGACAGCCGGGTCACCCAATTCGTCGCGGACGCCGATCACATGTTTCGCGTAGGAACGCAGGACGTCCCGATCCACGCCGGGACCGGCGTCATCATCGGGTCGCCGCCATGAAATTTGCATCGAAACGCTGCCTCGATGGATCATCGATCGGGCAAGCGTCTCGATTTTGTTCTCCAAGCCCACCAACGAATCACTGGTCCGCGACGTGCACTTGAAGCCGCGGTTATTGACAGTTCGGACCTCGACCGACACCGTTCCCAATTCGGACTGATTCGACGCATGCCCCTGGCCGGTCATGCTGCGAACGCCAGCGGGGTTGAAGGGCTTCATTCGTCGATCGCTGTCGCGTCGTCGTCGGAGTCAACGCTCGAGTCGCCGGCGGTTTCCGCAGGCACGAGATCGGTCGTTGCGCTCTCGATTGATTCGCTGAGCGAACCTTCACCGATTCCACTCAAACCGGGCGTGCCGCCCATCGGCGGAATCACCAATTCGTTGCCAGTCTTGGCTGCTTCGTCGCCCGGGCCCGCTGAAACTGTCGAATCCGCAATCGGCGTGGGAGAGTGAGTTCCCAGCAGCCACATTGTGAAGGCACAGGTGAATCCCCACACTGCGGCGACGACAACGGTAATCACGGTGAACGTGTCGCCGGCCTTGCTGCCGAACGCACTTTGACCACCAGGACCACCGAGAGCGCCGGTCAAACCGCCGCCTTTGCCACGCTGGATCAAGATCAACAGAATCAAGAACAGCGACAAAAAGCCCATCAGGAATCCCAGCAGGGTGCTGGACACAGAGGCGATTAGCAGAAACGTCATCGAAATACCAAGCAAGGTTTTGAGTGGAAAAAGTGGGGGACGGCGGGCCCAGTGTGGCGGTGCCGGGTTTTAGGTGCCGGGTTTTGGGTGGCGGTGCCGGGTTTTGGGTGGCGGTGCCGAGTTTTGGGTGGCGGTGCCAGACTATGGGTGGCTATGCCGGGTTGATGATGCCCATGAAGTCTTCAATCTTCAAGCTGGCACCACCGACGAGGGCTCCGTCGATATTCGGTTGGCCAAGCAATTCCTTGGCGTTGCCCGGTTTGACGCTGCCACCGTACTGAATTCGGATTTGTCCGGCCACATCGGCTCCGAACAATTCGCCCAACAGCTTACGGATGAACGCGTGAACTTCTTCGGCCTGTTCCGGCGATGCGGTTTTGCCGGTACCGATGGCCCAGACCGGTTCGTAAGCGATCACGACGCCGGCCGCGCGGGCTTCGTCGAGTCCTTCGAGCGATCCACGAAGTTGCGTCTCGACGACCTTTTCCGTGTTCCCCGCTTCGCGGTCTTCCAGAGTTTCGCCGACACAAACGATCGGAACCAGGTTTCCGGCCAAGGCGGCATGCAGCTTTTCGCTGATCTGTGCGTCGGTCTCGCCCATGATCGCGCGACGCTCGCTGTGGCCAAGGATCACGAATCGGCAACCCACGTCGGTCAACATCGCTGCATTGACTTCGCCCGTGAAGGCTCCGTCGGCAGCGGCATAGAGGTTCTGTGAACCCAATTCGACGGGCGTTCCGGCAACGGCGTTTGCAACCGAAGATACGTACACGGATGGAGGACACAACACGACCTCGACGGTCGGGTTTTCACCCACCGCGGCGACGATACCCTTGGCCAACGCGACTGCGTCTGCGCGGCGGGTGTTCATCTTCCAATTTCCTGCGATCAAAATGCGGCGGCTCAAGCGAGTGTCTCCGGTTGTGGTGGATTCGTGTTGGGAGTGTGGTTTGTGGTTGTTAATTCGATGACGGCTTACTTAGCCGCAAGCGGCGAGATGGTTTTACCCAGCAGGCCGGCCAGCGACTTCATCTGGGCCGCCAACTCGTCGTATTGGTCGGGCAACAGCGCCTGGGGGCCGTCGCTTTTGGCTTCTTCGGGGCAATCGTGGACTTCGATGTGAACCCCGTCGGCGCCGGCGGCCAAGCCGGCCATCGCACACGCGGGAATCAAATCGGGCCGACCGGTCGCGTGCGACGGATCGACGATGATTGGCAAGTGGGAAAGCCCGTGAACCAAAGGCACCGCCGCAACATCAAACAGATTGCGCGTCGCCGGGTCAAAACTCTTCACGCCTCGTTCACAAAGCACCACGTTGGCGTTGCCTTGTGACAAAATGTATTCGGCACACATCAGCAAATCCGTCACCGTGGCGCTCATGCCGCGTTTTAGCAGCACGGGCCGATGCGATTTACCGACTTCGGTCAGCAACGCGAAGTTCTGCATGTTGCGGGCACCGACCTGCAACATGTCCGCGTACTGGGCAACCAATTCGACCAATCGCGGATCCGTCACTTCGGTGACCACGGGAACGCCAAACTTGTCGCCGACTTCCCGAAGCAACTTCAACCCGTCTTCGCCCAAGCCTTGGAACGCGTAGGGGCTGGTCCGAGGTTTAAAAGCACCGCCGCGGAACAGGTTCGCGCCCGACGCGACCACTCGCTCGGCGATTCGAAACATGCGATCACGGTCTTCGACGCTGCACGGTCCCGCAATCATGCCCAAGTGACCGCCACCGACTTTGACGCCCGAAATTTCGATCACGCTGGGTTCGGGGTGGGCATCCAGCGAAGCGAGCTTGTAAGGAGGCAAAACGGGCACGACCTGGGCGACACCGGGGATCGCTTTGAGCGGTTCTTCTCGCAATTGTTCTTCGTCGCCGATGATGCCAACGATCGTGCGATGGGTTCCCCGGCTGAGGTGATGTTTCAACCCCATTGCCTCGACGCGACGAAGCACATGATCAATCTGATCGTCGGTGGCTTGGTGCTTGAGGATCAGAATCACGTGGGACAACGTCAGAAAGGTGAGGTGCCTTGGACCGGAAAATGCCCCGAAAACACTGGGCAAGCCGCACAATGTACCACCAAGCAGCCAGAATCGTCGAGGCCAAGAAGCATCTTTGAAATCGGGCGGCGGAGGGGGCAAACCACCGCTGTATCACGAACATCGGGGGCTGCTGTGATCGGCGTTGCCGTGTTTCCCGCTTCGCTGCTACCCTCGCCCGGTCCCGCATTATGGATCTTTGAGGGAAAATCCCATGATTGTCATTGCTCGCAACTTCGGCCAACTTGGCAACCGGCTGCTGTTGTCGTCGAATTTGATCGCGGCAGCTTGCCAATACGACGTGCCTTTGTTCAACCCGTCGTTTGCTCGCTACGCCCACTACTTTCAGGCCACTTCGAACGACCTTTGGTGCCGTTTTCCGGTACGAAACCGTCCAACGGCACCTTCGCCGATCGCCCGCGAAATGCTCTACCGCAGCGTTTATTTGACCGGTCGCACGTTGTCGCACCTGCGAATGACTTCGTTCCCGTTCCACATCGTCCGCGTGACGCCCCAACAAACATGTGACCTGCAAAGCGACGCGTTTGCTCGCAAAGCCACCGGACGCCGACCCGTTCTGGTCAGCGGTTGGAAGTTCGACGCCGGGGACTGGATTCAAAAGCATGCCGATTCGATTCGCAGCGTGTACCGAATCGCTGACCAGCACCAATCCAATGTCGACGGATTGATGGCCCAAGCCCGGGCACGGGGCAGCCACGTCGTCGGCGTTCATATTCGCCAAGGCGACTACGCCCGATTCGAAAACGGCCGCTATTTCTACTCGATCGACCAATACGCTGCTGCGATGCGGCGGATACGCGAAAGAATGGCCGACCGCGACGTCGTGTTCCTGGTGTGTGGCAACGTGCCGCTGGCCGACCATGACTTTGGCGATTTGAATGTCTGCTTCGGAACGGGCCACATGATCGAAGACATGTACGCCTTCGCTGCTGCCGACACGGTCATCGGACCACCGAGCACCTACACCGGATGGGCTTCGTTCTATGGCCGGGTGCCGATGCGATGGATGAGCCACGCGGAAGAAACGTTCGACCAGATCGATCCGCCCTACTGGTCGTCGCCGGTCGGATCGACGAACACCAACTCGGCCCCGACGTTGACGAACGATGACGCCCCGTCGTTGGCTTGGGCGGCATAAAGAAGCTGCCTGGAAATACCAAATCCCCCCGTTTGCCGAATTCGATTTCAGACTAGAGGCAATCCGAGACGATTAAAACGGTAATGCCGTCAACGATTGAGATCGAATCCAACGAACCAAATCACTGAATGTAGTTTCGTGCAAGTCAGCCACTTCAACAGTTTTCTCGACGGCGGTGCCGCGGCTGCGGCCGGGCGGCTGCATGCTGAACTGATGAGGTCGGGTGTTGATAGCCGATTCTATTACTCGGCCAGCCAAGGCCACCGGCCCGAGCTCGACGCGTCATACGTTGCCGCACGCTGGCAACGACAGGGATTGGTTCGAGATGCTGTTGCCTACGCGAAATTCCGGGGTGCTCGCCAGTCGCTCAAACGCATCACGAAACAGAGGCCGGTCGGGTTGGAAGTCTTTTCGTCGCCGCAGGGATCACCTCACACACCGTGGCCACCGACGCAGCACGTCGATCGCGAAGACGGCAATATCCTCCATCTGCACTGGATCGCGAAGTTCCTGGACTACCGGAGCTTTTTCGGATCGCTGCCGCCGGACCAGCCGGTGGTGTGGACGCTGCACGATATGAATGCCATGACGGGCGGCTGCCACTTCAGTGGCGGTTGCGAGCGTTTCAAAACCGGTTGCGGCGGTTGCCCACAACTGCCAAGCAACCTGGCGACGGCGGGCGAGAACGATCCGAGCCGTCGTTATTTCAACGAGAAAAAACTGGCGTTGGCCGGTATCGACCTGCACATTGCAGCACCAAGTCGATGGTTGATCGACGCGGCCCGATCAAGTGACTTGCTGGCCGGTGCTCGATCGTTTCATCATATCCCGTACGGCATTTCGACGAACGACTATTACCCGATGGATCGCTTGGAAGCGCGAGCCCGGCTGGGGATCGATCCAGACGCGACCGTGTTCTGCTTTGGCGCCATGGACATCAACAACCGCCGCAAGGGCGCTCGTGAAATGATGCAGGCGATCGCTAGCATTGCGAACCTTCCCGGTGTCGAAGGACTCGTTTTCGGCAGCGGCATGCTGCCGGACACTGAACACGCTCGACCAAAGATTCATCACGTCGGCGCGGTGCAGGGGCTGTTGAATCAGCGGGCCGTCTACAGTGCGGCTGACGTTTTTGTGCTGCCATCGCTGGAAGACAACTTGCCGCTGACCGGACTCGAAGCGATGGCGTGCGGAACACCGATCGTTGGATTCGACGCCGGCGGTATTCCCGACTACGTTCGCGCGGGCCAGAACGGGTACTTGGCCCAAACTGGGAACGCAGACGACTTGGGTGAAAAGTTGCGAGCGATGTTGCTCGACGCAGAGAGGACGGCGGACATGGGTCGCCGTTCTCGCCATCTGATGGAAACTCAGTTCGGAGCCGCACGCGAAGCCGCCGCCTACCGTTCGCTATACGCAGACTTGAGCGGTGCCGGTCAGATGCCTCGATCAAGAGCGGCGTAAACCCGCGGAAATCATGAGGATTCGAACTGCTTTGCAGTTCGATCCCGCCAGCGGAGTGGCGGGTCCACATAGGGTGCCCGACTTTAGAACTCTCCTGCGATCACGCAGCACGTCGCGTTTGCGACGCGATCGTCGGCGACGGAGGGGTGATGATGGCCATGATTGTGTGACCTTGGATCGATTGCTTCATCGGGTACATCGCAAAGCCGATACGACACGCCACCTTTGCCAGTCGACGGCGGATGCTCCGCTCGGGAAGATGCTGGACCATGCTGGACGTATAAAACCGATAGTGATATTTCGCCAACGGTTCGAATCGAACATCTCGCAATTCCAGTCCCATGTGGCTGGTCAGCGTTTCATATGATTGCTTGTCCCAGCGGCTCATGTGGTGCGGCGGTAAATCCAGCAACTGCCACTGAAATCGTTGCAAGAACGATTCGCGGTTCGGAGTCGTGAACACCAACGTTCCACCGGGTGACAACAACGTGGCTGCCGTTTTCATGAACACGTCTGGATCAGGAACGTGTTCAAGCACCTGAAACGCGAAAATATGATCGAACTGTTCGCCCGCTTCGGCCAGGGAAGCCAAGTCGATGTTGCGAACCGAGTGCCCCTTTTCACGGCACTCACGGATCGCCTTTTCATTGAATTCAACGCCCTGGACGTTTGTGAACGATGCGTCGCGGCAAGCATCCAGAAACGCGCCGCTGCCGCAGCCGATCTCTAGAATCCGCGAGTCCTTCGGTTCATCGGCGAGCTGGTCGATCGATTCGCGAAACTCCCATTTATCGGCCATGTAGTAATACGAGCGTTTCGACAATTGTTCGTAAAACCTGCCGTCACCGGGGATGCAACCGTCGAACATCATGACGCCGGTTTGCGGGTTCCGCGTCAGCGTGATCTTGTCGTTTCGCAAGAACGGCACAATGTCGATGTCCAACTCTTTCGCGTATCGCGTGGCCAGTTCCGATGAAGACCAAATGTTGGGGCTATCCATGACGGCGAAACTCGTAGCTGGAATTGGGATCGTTGACACGGTCGTGGTCCGACCGAGGGCAGCCTCTGCGTTTCCCAAAAAAGCGGGCCGATGTCAACGGAAATTCCAGCGAATTCCGCCCATTCGCTTTGAACATTGACGCGCGTGAAACAAAAACGGTAAAAGCCAACGATTCATTTCCGAAGGAGCCGTCGACCATGCAAATGCCGATCATTTTCGTCCACAGCGGATGGGCCGAACATCTCTACATCGCGACCCGTCAAGCACGGCTGAGCAATCCCGATGCCGAGATCGTGCTGATCGGTGACCGCGACAACCGATTGATGAAGTGGCCGACCTCGCATCACTTGGTCGATGACTACGCCGTCGGTGTCGACCGCTTTCGTTCCAATTATGTTCATCGCAGTCCCAATCCCCCGTCGTTCGAAACGTTTTGCTTTGAACGTTGGTTCGTCGTTGCCCAGTGGATGCAGACTCACGATGTTGATCGGGCTTGGGTGTGCGATTCGGATCTGATGATCTACAGCAACCTCAGCGAGGTCGCCAATCGTTTTACATCTTTCGACCTTGGCATCTCGTACATCAGCGGCCACTCGCTGATGATCAATCGTCGCCAGACTGTGAACGAACTGTGTGACTACATCAACCGCATGTTTGAAGACGCCGATCAACGTCAATTCTTCGACGACTTGTTCCACCACAGCCCCAACGAGTTGGATCGGTCCATCTCCGACATGACCGCGATCACTCATTTCTCGCGATCGATTCCCGACCGCATCGTCGACTTGGCAACCATCCGCGACGGTTCGGTCTTGGACTATCACATCCGACAAATGGACGGCTTCGAAGGCGACCATTGCAAACGGGTCCGTTGGCGAGACGGGAAACCGTTCGGTTACCACCGTGACCATGCCGATCCGATTCAGTTTCATACGCTGCACTTCCAAGGCCGCGCCAAACAAATGATCCATCGATACGCGACGAATCCCGACATCGACGTGTGGACCAGTTGGCTGAAGCGTCGGACGACGACACGCTTGGCCCGATTGAAACGACATCTTCCCAAACGACGTCCTTCATCCATTCAAGCTGCTTGAATCCATCGGCCGCGTCCCCGACGTTCCCTCACTCGTTCGAAAACGAACCCATGCTTGATGTTCCCGTTGCCTTCGTGATCTTCAATCGACCCGAACCGACGCGGATCAGTTTCGAGAAGATTCGTGCCGCGAAACCGACGACGCTTTTTTTGATCAGCGATGCGGCGCGGCCCGATCGCGAAGGCGAAGCACAACGGGTGGCCCAGTCGCGCGCGATCGCCGAAACCGTTGACTGGCCGTGCGAAGTCCACCGAATCTATGCCGACACCAACATGGGTTGCGGCCGCCGAATCAGCACCGGAATCTCAGCGGCGATGGAAGTCGTCGATCGGTTGATCGTGCTGGAGGACGACTGCTTGGCCGAAGAAACGTTCTTTCCGTACTGCGCCGAACTGTTGGAACGTTACGAAGACGACACGCGAGTGATGGCGGTCAGCGGGAACAACTTCCAACTCGGACACAATCGCGGCGACGCCAGCTACTACTTTTCAAAGTACCCGCATTGCTGGGGCTGGGCGACGTGGCGTCGAGCCTGGCAGCATTTCGATTTGAACATTCCCAACTGGCCGGCGTTTCGCGACGACGGCGGTCTGACCAACATGTGTCAAAGCCGCCAAGAAATTGAATACTGGACCGAGATTTTCGACAAAGTACACGCCGGACGAAGCCAAAGCTGGGCGTTCCCTTGGACATTGACGACGTGGATGCAGAACGGATTGACTGTGCTGCCCCAAGTCAACTTGGTCACCAACATCGGGTTCGGCGAAGACGCCACGCACACGCGACGCGCCAGCCCACACGCCAACCTGCCGACCCGTCCGATCGGAACGATCGAACATCCCAAGTGGATCACTCGCGACATCGCGGCCGATCAATTCACCGACCGCTTCGTGTTCAGCGGCACCGTGCGCCGCGGCCCAATCAAGCGAATCGAAAAAGCGATCAAGAAGTTTCGCCGAGCCGCCTAAGATGGCAATCGCCTGGGCCGTTTAAGCGGCAAGATTTCGTTTGACGAGTCGCGATCGACGAGCCGGTCCACCCAGTGGAGTCTTGTCGACAAACTTGGCCAGCTTCATTGACCATCGCTCGATTCCACGAGGTTTGGGTTTCCACTGATACGCCATTTGGATATCGATGACGGCATAGACGTAATCGTTGGTTCGCCAAACGGATTCGTATTGTAAGTGAGTCAAATGACCGCCCAAATCGCTTGCCAATTGCAAGAAATCCGCTGGCCCAATGATCTCGTCAACGATCTGTAACCCTTCGGGTTCGTTGGCGTACAAATGTTGTTGATGCAAAAAACTAGGACAGGTCACGATCAGTCGCGATTTCTCACCCATCGATTGACGAAGGTTGGCGTGAAAGCGAGGTCGCTCGACCGCAGGAATGTGTTCGTAAACGTCCAATAGCGTCACCACATCGAACGGACCGCCACCGACGGGCGATGTCAGATCGTTGACTTCGAAGTGCGCGTTTGTCGAGTCGGCAAACAACCGCTTCGCCATTCGCACGTTTTCGGTACTGATGTCCACGCCAACGGCACGCAAATCCGGCCGCGCCGAACACAGGTGGTTCGTCGTTTCGCCGACTCCACAGCCGACTTCTAGGATCGATTCGGCCGATTCGGGAACGTTTTCGGTTGCAAACGCCAACGCGTGCGACAGACGCGGATTTCCAGTCACATAGCCGCTGACCAAACGATCGCTGAATCCGTCGTAAAAGTCGGCAATTTCTGACTTCGAAACCGAGTCCGAACTGGGATGAGGCGAGTGTGACACGGGGCTGGCTTCCTGCGCGAGAATCGAGGCAACTTGACGCTGAACACTTCCCTATAAGCAATCGATTCGGTCGTTGGCAAGTTCGTTTCTGTCCAGCGGCGTCACGGATGCCCGAACGAAGCCCGCCGGATCCGAACGTCATGACGCCTCGGGATCGCCTGGCGCACTTCCCTCCGGCGCACCCTCGTCCGGCGCACCCTTGTCCAACGCACCCTTGTCCGGCGCACCTTTGTCCGGCGCACCTTCTTCCTCGACCCATGGGTTATGCCATCCGACCCAGTATTTTAGGTAGTGTTGATAGGCTTCGCAGTCATCCGCTCGGTCGACGATCCACTGTTTTGCTTCGGCGACCAATTCGATCTCTTCGTCAAGTGTGACTTGGCCCGCCAAGACCCGCGTCCTTAAAAAGACAAAGTACGTGTCCAAGACATCGCAGCGGCAATAATCGCTGATCGCTTTCTTGTTCCCCTCGTCAAACTGCTGTTGGACCTGATCACCGCGAAGATCCATTTTTCCGGGCTTGCCCAGCATTTGCGAAATCAAATTTAATCCTCCTTCGCAACGGGCCGCTCCAAAATTGGTCAGCACATCTTGGAGATCCAAGTGCGATCCGACGTTGTACCGATTCCTGGGCGACTTGTACCCTTCGCCGCGAAACCATTTTTGCAGCGGCACACCGAATCGATAAGCGGCCAGTTCCATGATCGGCAAGTCGAACGATCGTCCGTTGAACGTCACCCAAGTCGGATACTTGTACGCTTCCCAACCACGCCAAAAATGCTGGGTGATGACGTGGGGGCGAAACTCGGGCTCGTCAAGCGAAACAATGTCGATCAGCCGAAAGTCCATTGCAACTTTCGCGACGACCACGGCCACGGGGACTTGATAGGTGTAGGGAATAAATGTCGTCCCTTTGGCTTCCATCAATTCGTCTTGAAACGTGGCGATCGCGTTCTTGGGTGTCAAGTCTTGGCCCGGGTACCGCACCTTGGATACCAGGTCGCCGTCGGCAACACTCTCTACATCGAAAATCAAAAAAGCGACTTGATCGGCCATCTGTATCTCGCGTCAAAAAGATCGGCGGGTGTCGGCGGGTGCCTACGACCAGGGTTCTATGAAACAATGTAGCGGCAACCGCCAAGACGAATGAATGCCTAGCCCCGAGAATGCGATGTCATCGAAGAAAACTTCCGCGTCGGTCGAAACCGTCGTCGACCGTGACCGACTGTTGGACCGCTTTTTGAGGTACGTCCGCGTCGATACGACCGCCAACCCTGAAACGGACGCTTACCCCAGTTCGTCGGGACAACGGGATCTGGGCGCGATGCTGTGCGATGAATTGGCAGCCATGTCGATCACGGATGTCGAACAGGACGAAAATTCGCTGGTGTGGGGAACCGTCCCCGCATCGGACGGCGGCAACAGCCCCATCGTCGCGTTGGTCGCTCACTTGGATACGTCCCCCGAGGCTCCCGGCGCAGACGTGCGTCCACAGGTCATCGATGCCTATGCCGGTGGCGACATTCCTTTGCCGAGCGGTGTCGCAATTTCGCTGGCGACGTCGCCGTCACTCGCAAACATGATCGGCAAGACGCTGATCACGACCGACGGCACGACGTTGTTGGGTGGCGATGACAAAGCCGGCGTCGCCATCATCATGGAGCTTGCGCAAACGTTGGTCGAAAATCCGCAACTGTTACACGGCCCGGTGCGAGTGCTGTTTACTTGCGACGAAGAAATCGGTCGCGGTACTGACAAGATTGATTTGAGCAAGCTCGATGCTACGGTTGCTTATACCGTCGACGGCGGAGGTGCATCGGTCATCGATGTCGAAACGTTTTCTGCGGACGCAGCCACGGTTCGTTTCACGGGTCACAACATCCACCCGTCGATCGGTAAGGGACGAATGGTCAACGCGATGCGCGCGGCCGCCGACTTGGTGGCCACGTTGCCTCGCGAGACATGTACGCCCGAGACCACCGAAAACCGCGAAGGCTTCATCCATCCGCACGGGATTCACGGAGGAGTAGGCGAAGCGACGGTCGAATTGATCTTACGGTCGTTCGATAGCGACGACTTGGTCACGTACGCGAAACAAATCCAAACGCTGGCCGATTCGATTGCTGCTAAGACGCCCGGCTTGAAGGCCGAGGTCCTGGTTCGTCGCCAGTACCGAAATTTGCGAGAAGGGCTGGAAGAACTGCCCGAATCCATCTCGCTTGCCGAGGACGCCTTTAGGCGATTGGGGCGAACGCCGACGCGAATGATTATCCGCGGTGGCACCGACGGCAGCCAGTTGACCGAAAAAGGTCTTCCGACGCCGAATCTGTCGAGCGGACAACACAACATCCATGCCGTGACCGAGTTCGCATGCCTGGACGAAATGGTCGAAGCGGTCGAGCACTTGATCGAAATGTTGTCGCTTTGGAGTCAGCAGAAAAGTTGATACTGCGTCCTTAGGA
The DNA here is from genome assembly GCF_007860125.1 of Rubripirellula tenax. Classification (NCBI taxonomy): domain Bacteria; kingdom Pseudomonadati; phylum Planctomycetota; class Planctomycetia; order Pirellulales; family Pirellulaceae; genus Rubripirellula; species Rubripirellula tenax. The sequence continues at coordinate 554,211 of NZ_SJPW01000002.1, read as the reverse complement.
CTTAAATTCGGCGATCACTGCGGCCAGTGATGCTTTGGCGTCGCCGAATAGCATGCGAGTGTTCTGGCCAAAGAACAACGGATTTTCGACGCCCGAGAATCCCGACGCCATCGATCGCTTCAGCACAAACACGGTGCGGGCGTGATCAACATTGATGATCGGCATTCCGTAAATTGGGCTGTTTGTATCTTCGCGAGCAGCTGGATTGACGACGTCGTTGGCGCCGATCACGATCGCAACATCGACCGTTTCGATTCGCCGGTTGATGTCGTCCATCTCGACCAATTGATCGTACGGTACGTTGGCTTCGGCCAGCAAAACATTCATGTGACCGGGCATTCGGCCGGCGACCGGGTGGATGGCGTAGGCGACTTCGGCGCCGTTGGCTTCTAACAATTCGCCCAGTTCGCGAACAACGTGCTGGGCTTGCGCCACTGCCATTCCGTAACCGGGCACCATCACCACCGACGAAGCCGCTTCCAAGATCAAGTAGGCATCGTCCGGGGTGATCGGCTTCACTTCGCCTTCGACCTTGGTGGCCGGACCGGAGGTCGCAAAACCCGAGAACAAGACGTTGGTCAGCGACCGATTCATCGCGCGGCACATGATGTTGGTCAAGATGATGCCAGCGGCACCGACCAACGCACCGGCGACGATCAAAATCGTGTTGTTGATGGCGAACCCCGCGGCGCAAGCGGCCAGTCCGGAATAGCTATTCAGCAGCGAGATTACCACCGGCATATCAGCGCCACCGATCGGAATCACCGCAAAGACCCCCAAGGCAAGCGACAAGCCGATCACGACATAGATCAGTGGACTGGTCCAGGCCGGCGACGCCACGATCATGACGCTGCAGACGATGGTGATCGCAAGCAACAACAGCGTGACGTAGCGCTGACCGGCGAATGCACCGGAGCCGCTGCCTAGCTTCTCGGCCAACTTGGCCCATGCCACCAAACTGCCAGTAAACGTGATGCCGCCAATCAGAATCGACAGCACGATCGTGGCAAGCGTGAACGGTGACGAAATGCCGAACTCGCCATTGGCGGTATAAAGCGCAGCCCAGCCGACCAGCAGCGACGCGATCCCTCCCGAACCGTTGAACAGCGCCACCATCTCGGGCATACCGGTCATGGCGACGCGGCGCGCGGCGACCGCACCGACGATCGATCCCAACACGGCCGCAACCGCGATCCACCGATAGTCGACGATCTGTTGCGACAGCATCGTGACGATCACCGCGATCAACATCGCGACTGACGAAATCAGATTTCCGCCAACCGCGGTTGCGGGTGAACCGAGTCGTTTAAGACCGTAAATGAACATCGCCGCGGTGACGATGTAAATGCCGCCGATGATTTCTGGACTCATGATTTTTCCTTCGGCGAATTGTCTTTCTTCTTAAACATCGAAAGCATGCGGTCGGTAACCATGTAACCACCCACGACATTGATCATCGCAAAGAAAACGGCCAACGCACCCAACCCGGTTGCCCACGAACCCAAGTCGGCGCCGGCGGCCAAGATCGCACCGACGACGGTGATCCCCGAGATCGCGTTGGCGCCGGACATCAGCGGTGTGTGGAGCGTTGCGGGCACTTTCGAGATCAACTCGAAACCCAAAAAGACGGACAACATCAAGATGAAGCCCAGGTAGACCATGTCCATGTTTAGGTTCCCATTTTGGCTTGGACGGATTCGTTAACCACTTGTCGATCACGTGTGATCACAGCCGCACGCACAATTTCGTTGTCTGGATCCAGCGTCAGCACTTTGGCGTCGGCGTCCCAGAACTCTTCGATCAGGTTGACCAAGTTGTTGGAATACATTTCGCTGGCGTTTCGGCTGACTTCCGAAGGCAGGTTTCCCAGCCCGATGATTTTGACGCCACCGACGTCAACGATTTTGTCCAACTGCGAACCTTCGACGTTGCCGCCCGTTTCAACCGCCATGTCGACGATCACGCTTCCGGGTTGCATTGCGGCGACCATGTCGGCGGTGATGATTCGTGGTGCCGGCCGACCGAACAGCTGCGCGGTGGTGATGACGACATCGGACGCGGCAATGATTTCTTTCTGGCCTTGGCGTTGGAGTTCGATCTGCTCGGGCGTAAGGGCTTTGGCGTAACCTTGGTCGGTTTGGCCGACTTCGCCCAGATCGATCTCGACAAACTTTGCACCCAGCGACCGAACTTGTTCCGCAACGACAGGACGGGTATCAAACGCCTCGACACGGGCCCCCAATCGTTTCGCCGTTGCGATCGCTTGCAGGCCCGCAACACCCGCACCAATGATGAACACCCGGGCCGGGCGAATCGTTCCCGACGGGGTCATCATCATCGGAAAGACTTTCGGACAATGGTAGGCCGCCTGAATCACGGTCACGTAACCGGCCAAGTTGGCCTGTGACGAAAGCGCGTCCATCTTTTGTGCGATGGTCGATCGTGGAATCATCTCCATCGACAGCGATGTGACACCCTGCGCCGCCATCGCACCAATCAGATCCGGATCGTTGAATGGGTCAAGGAAGCTGACATGGACGGCGTTCTCTTTGAGCCAGCCAATTTCTTCGGCCGACGGTTTCCGCACGCGAAGCACCAAGTCGGCGTCGGCAAGCACGGCGCGACGGTCGTCCGACACGGTCGCGCCCGCTTGGACGTACGCCTCGTCATCAAAACCGGACTCGATTCCCGTTCCGGACTCGACAACGACACGGAAGCCGTAACCGACTAACTTTTTCGCATTGGCTGGAACCAATCCGGTTCGACGCTCGCCGGGGAACGTTTCTTTCGGTACGCCGATCTGCATGGAGCCGCTCACAAGTTTTGAAGGTATTCGATACTTTGACTCAGTTCACCGATACTCGAATCTGCTCGTCCGACGACGTAGCGGCCACGGTATCGATGCTCTTCCAACAAGCCAATCAGGTTCGGGAAATCGGCGATCCCCTGTCCCAGAGGAACCCCAATACCACGACCGGCTGCGAGGTCGATGACGCCGTCAACCGCATACACTAATTGAATTCGCTCGCGAAGTTCGCGCACCGCGTCGGGAACTGAAAAACGATTGATGATCAATTGGCCGGGATTGAACGCAACGCCGACAAAACCGTCGTCCGACGTGTTCAAAAGCTTCGCCAACACTTCGCCGGGTTCGGTACCCGTCTCCGCAGCAAAAAACGCACCGACGCGAGCCCCGTGTCGCCCCAAATCGTCCATCACTTCTCGCAGCGTCGCGTAACGCGGATCGTCTTCTGAGTCGGGGACCGATCCGATCGAATTGACCAGCACGGGAGCCCCCAGCTTATATGCTAGCAACATTGCTGACTTGGTCGCGTCCACACGTTCGTCGAGATTTTCTGGCCGATCGAAGCCCCTGCGAGTCGGAAAACGCAAAGAACTGACCTTCAAGTTGAGGTCGTCCAGCATTTTTCGCAACTGTCGCAGCCCGGTGTCCGACAATTGAGAAGGGTGAATGCCGCTGCGCGCATCCAGCTCGACGGCTCTGACCCCCAACCGGGACGCCAATTCCAAGGACGGACGCAGCGCCATTCGCATCGGTTCGGTCCGCAACGCCAGGTTCAGCTCGGCCATATCGGGATCGCTCTCGGATTCAAGTTCATTCGGTTTTACTTCTCGCTAATACTCGTGACATCTCACCCATGACCGGTATCAACACCGGCGGCATCTTACGTGTCGCAACTGCAGACGCCTACACCGCCGCATCGGCGGGTGGAACGTCGTGCGCGTTTGCGATCCGCTCGCTGCGGTGGTTGATCGCTGCGTGGATGGTCGGATTCGTGCTTGCGGCTACGGCGGTTGCCCAGTCGTTGCCCGCTGATTCGTCGACCGATGAAAATCAGTTGGTCGCGTCTCTGACAAAATTGGAGAGCTATTCGTGGACCTTCGGGCGTAGGGACGACCCCGACTTCCAAGGGACTCCCAAAGGTTGGAAGCAACGAATCGGCGACGGATTTCCAAAGTACGTCGGTTACCAGATCGTTCCACGTGACGAAGACTTTGGCCAGCGGATGCGACAGATCGACACCGAACTGGTGCGAATGTGGTCCAGCCTGCGGCCGCGATTCCCGAGCCTCCCGGCATTGCCGCCGTCGATTTCGGACATGACGGTCGATCGATACTTGAGAATCGACCTCGACGGTGGACAATTGATGGCCCAGTCGCCAACGATCGAAGCCAGCCGAATGTTTCAGTATCGATTCTCGGCCGACATCATGACTCAGGGACTGCGTCATGACTCGGCTCGAGCGGAACTGATTTTTTTGGACGAACGCGGCGACGAAATTGCGGCCCATTCGACCGATCGAATCACGGGGACGACCAAGTGGACGACCTACCGCGTCGATTTGGTACGGCCACCGGTCGGGGCAAAAGCGATGCAGGTTCGCGTGCATGTGCAACGCAGCGACGATGGACTCGAAGACATTCGCGGCACGATAGGGTTCGACAACCTTCGGATCGACCAGTATCCGCAGCTGCAGATCACGACCAACCAGTCGCGCGGTGTCTATCGCGTCGGCGAATCGATCACCACGACGGCAAAGATCATGGGTTTGCCGTCGGGCGATTCGACGATTCAATTCGCCTTGCTGGATCACGCCGGTCGCGCGATTGCCAAACAGCAACTATCGGCGCGTCACGGCAACTTGCAATCCGCTTCGAAATCGTCATCAAAGAAGCCCGTCGTGTCGCCCGATTCCGAAGTCACATGGGCGCTGCCACGGTTGGAACCGGGGTTCTACCGCGTCGCCGCGTCCATCGTGGGGAAACAGACGTCCACGCTATCAACCGAGGTCACGCTGGTTGTGATCGACGACTTGGTGGGCGGGCCGCCGCACGGTCCGTTCGGTTGGACGCTGCCGCGCGGATCACGATCGGCATCGCCTCGCGAGTTGGCGACATGGTTGTCCAGCCTCGGTGTTGCTTGGGTCAAGTATCCGTGTTGGATCGCTCCCGATGACACCGCGAGTGCCGAAGAAGTCGCCGCATTGTTGTCGCGTCTGCAAGACTCGGGTTTGCAAACGATCGGCATGCTCGATGCGCCACCCGAGTCTCAGATACCGAAGTATCAATTGCGAGGTCGCCGCGACATTGTTGCCGCGCAAGTGTTTCGCGACGTCAATACTTGGCAACCATTGCTTGAACCGATCATGACGCGCTTAACGTTGAAGGTCCGAACCTGGCAACTTGGCGGCGATCGCGATTTTAGCTTTCTGGGACGACCGCGTTTGCAAGAGTCTATTCAACAGATTTCGACGGGGCTGCAAGGATTTGGGCAACCGATCGAGGTCGCGATCTCGTGGCCCTGGTTAGAGGAAGAACTGCATAGCAAAGAAGCTTCGTGGCAAGCCGTTTGCCGAAGCAGTGATCCGCCGTTGGCGGCACACGAATTAGATGCGTTTTTGGAACTGGGAGAATCCCAGTCTCGCGGCGACGGGCCGCGGACTTGGCTATTGCTCGATCCGATCAATAAAAGCGGCTATGACCGCGATGCCCGTATCCGCGATCTCGTTCTACGGATGGCAACGGTTCGCTCGCACCGTGTTCAGGCAGCCTTCGTAAGCGATCCCTACGATCCACAAAACGGTTTGCTGCGCCCCAGCGGACGGCCGGACGAACTGCTGTTGCCATGGCGGACGACGTCGCGATTGATCGGAAACTTGCGCAAGACGGGATCACTTCAGTTGCAAAGCGGTGCGCAGAATGCCGTCTTTGTCGGTGGCGATCGGGCCGTGTTGATGTTGTGGTCGGCCGAGCCGGCGGTCGAAAAAATCTACTTGGGGGACAACGTCCAAATGATCGACGTGTGGGGGCGAGTGACCGACTTACCGATTCAACCCGATCCGATCCAACCGTGCCAGCATGTTTCGATCGGCCGGGTTCCAATCTTCATCGTCGGGGCCGACCCATCTCTGCTCGCATTCCGAATGTCGGTGGAACTGCAACCCAAACAGCTCGACAGTCTGCTGGGCCAAGTGCAATCGTTGAGTGTCAAGTTTGCCAATCCGACTCGCGACAGCTTGGTTGGAACCGTTCGCATTTTGACGCCTGAATCATGGTCGATCAGCTCACCCATCCGCAACTGGGAAACGCTCAGTGGACGATCGACGAGCGAGTCATTCGATGTCGTGCTGGGCAATACTGCGAAGATCGGTGACTACGATGTTCCGCTGCAATTCGAACTCGAAACCGTGCCGCCAAAGCTGATCACGGTCCATCGCAATTTGTCGGTCGGTCCCGAGGGGCTCGAGATCAAGATCACGACGCGATTGCTACGCGGGAACGAAATGCGAGTCCAAATCGAGATGACGAATCGTTCCACGCGAGCGCAATCGTACGACTGCTTGTTGTTTCCACCGCCGGGACGACAATACAAACGCCGCTTTGTGACGATCCAGCCCGGCGAAATGATCCGCCGAGAAATTTTCTGGCCCGACGGTGATGAGCTCGTCGGAAAACGAATGCTGCTGCGTTCCGTCGAACAAGACGGCAATCGTGTTCTTAACTATCCGATCGATGTCACACGCTGATCGACGATTACTTTCGCTTTCGCGTGACAAATGGATCTTTGGAAATCGACCAGAATCGACTGCGATGTGAATCGGCGCTTGCATCGGTGACGCCATGGAAATAAGTTGCGCTGGCAGGTCTCGACTACCCCCTCGCCACGCACCTCTCGGATTCGCCCATGATCGCCTGTTGTCGTTTTCGCAGAATCACTTCCTCAGCCATTCTTCTATGTTCCGTCTTTGTCCTGGTCGATGTTTCGTCGGCCGAGGATGAAGCGGCAGTCTTGAATTACTACGGATACAAGCACTGTATCCGTCTTAGCAACGCGTCGACCTCTGTGACGCTTTGCCCCGAGGCCGGTGGCCGCGTGCTGGAGTACGCCCTCGATGGAGCCAACGTGCTGTATCTGCCATCCGGCGATGAAGGGTGGACCTACGAGAAAGACGCCTCCAAAACACCCATGAATGCAGGCCGGTTTGATATCGGCCCCGAGAAAATGGTCAACCGTGGGATGGTTCTTTGGGCGGGTCCTTGGAAGGGTGAAATCACCGGACCGCGCTCCGCCAGGATGACTAGCGAGTATGATCCGGAATCAGGCGTCCGATTGGTTCGTGACTTTGAACTGCACGAAACGACTTCCCAGCTCCGTTGCACGCAAACGATCGTCAACGAATCGAAAAGTCACGTCAACCTATGCCATTGGAGTCGAACGTTTGCTGTTGGCGGTGGCATCGTTGTTGTTCCCCGTTCGCCACGCGGCCGATTCCCGCACGGATATGTGCGTTACGAGAACGGCAACGTGCTAACGATTGCACCCGAGGATCCGAACATCGAAGTTTCGGATCGGGCTGTGGTGATTCGTGACGTGCCGGCAAAACCCAAGTTGGGGTTCGATTCCCATGCCGGTTGGTTCGCCTACTTGGCACCCAGCAATCAAATGTTCGTCAAACGTTTCACGACCTACCCCAACCGCGCGTACAATGAGTTTGCGGCGCTGACGATTTCGGTATGGTACCCCAACGACCCAATGGTCGAGCTAGAGCCGATCGGGCCCGCAGAAAATCTGGGGCCCGGAAAAGCAGGAAGCTTCACCGAAGAGTGGTGGCTGTTGCCACATGCCTTCCCCGGCGAATCCCGCGCCGTCGATTTTGAATCGATACAAACCTTGGTCAACGAAAAAACGACGCCACCAAGTCGCTGACGCTGAACTTTGTGAAGCGACAATCGCCAACAGCGTGGCCGAATGCAACGACGTGCTCAACAACGAAGCAGTACGGCGGGGCAGCCCTTATTCATGACGCAAGGCCTCGATGGGATTCATTTTCGCGGCGCGGATTGCCGGATAGAGACCGCTGATCAAGCCGACGCCGACTGCGATCGCGACCGCCAACGGAATCGTCCAGTAAACGATCGCGGGTTCTGCTTCACGAATCGCCGCCGGCAGCGCCGCGAACTTTTCGGGAAGCGTTTGTTTCACGCCCCATATCGCCAACCGATAGAGTGGCAAACTCATCAACCCGATCAAAATTCCCAACATCGCGCCAGCGAAGCTTAGCACGGTCGTTTCGACAAGAAATTGATTCGTGATGTCACGCTGTTTTGCGCCGAGGGCACGCCGAATGCCAATCTCGCGAGTTCGTTCGGTGACACTCGCCAACATGATATTCATGATACCGATCCCGCCGACAACCAACGAAATACACGCAATCAAAATGCCGATCCCCAGAAACATCAGCTTCATATTGCGAGCCTGTTCCAACAATTCCAACGGCACGACCACCGCAACGTCATTGAGCATACCGTGCGATTGAGCGAGCAGCCCTTCAATCATGGCGGCAGAGTTTTTGACTTGGTCTTGGTTGATCGCCTGCAATGTGATTTGATTCAGTTCCATGATCTCCATTTGGAACTGACCACTGCGACGCGTCACGATCGTATCGCCGATGCGTTTCCGCAGCGTATTCATCGGAATGTAGATGTCCGATGAAAAGTCTTGCGAGTCGAGCGATCCACCGATAGCTGCCGACGGATTGCGGTGCTTCAGTACGCCGATGACTTTGTACTTATCGGTGTGTTCCGGAACGGTCACTCGTTTGCCGAGCGGTTCTTCGAACGGAAACAACCGTTCGGCGACGCCCGCCGAGATCACACAGACGGTGTCCGCCTTGATCTCGTCGGCGTCGGAGATGAATCGTCCGCCCCCGGATCGAATTTTCAAATGATTGACGTCGGAATACGCCGGCGTGCATCCTACCAACCGGCCGTCGACGACTCGATCGCGGTAGGTGAACTGTCGGCGAATTTCACGAATCGGAATGGCCGTTTCGATCGTCGGCACGTTGACCAGAATTTTTTCCAGGTCGCTGCGCAGCAAACCAAACTGGGTCGCCGCCATGCCGGCCAACTTGTCATCCGGCGGCTTTTGGCTTCGGACGATGATGGTCGTGGAACCGAGCGATTCAATTTGTTTTTGAACTTGGTCGCTGGCGCCCTGGCTGACCGCGGTCAAAACAATCACGGCCCAAACGCCGATCATGATGCCAAGCATCGTCAACCCGGTGCGCAGCGGGTGCAGCGCCAAGCTTTTGATGCCAAGTTTCCACGTTCGTAGCCACAACATGTTCGGTCGATCCTCTTGGGTTACTCGCGAGCCTTCAGTTCAGCAACAGCGATCGCGTGCTTGGCACGTACCGCCTCGCGGGCCGATTCTTCGACCAATTCGTCAGTATGCAGCATTCCGTCTTTCAATCGGACGATTCGCTTTGCTCGCAGCGCGACATCGTCTTCGTGAGTGACCAGGATGATCGTACGACCTTCCGCGTTTAGTTTATCGAAGATCGCCAAAATCTCGTCGGTGGTGATCGAGTCCAAGTTGCCGGTCGGTTCGTCCGCCAAAACGAAAAACGGGTCATTCACCAAGCTGCGCGCGATCGCCACGCGTTGTTGCTGTCCACCGGACAATTGCGTCGGTCGGTGATCCAGACGATCCCCCAGGCCAACCTGTTTGGCCAATTCGACGGCACGCTCGCGCTGCTTCGGACCCAACTTGCCTTGGTAATAAAGCGGTACCTGAATGTTCTCGACGACGGACAATTGCTGGATCAAGTTGTACGATTGAAACACGAAACCGATGCGACGACTGCGAATGTCGGCCAACTGATCATCCGACATGGTCGAGATGTCGTCGTCACCCAGCATCAAGCTGCCGCTGGTTGGCTGATCGAGACAGCCGAGCATGTTTAGCAAGGTGCTTTTGCCGCTGCCCGACGGCCCCATGATGGCAACGTAGTCGCCTTCGGGTACGTCAAACGACACGCCACGGAGTGCGCGGACGGTCTCGCTTTTAAGCACGTATTCTTTCTTCAGGTCGCGAATCGAAGTCGCAAACCGTTTCGGCGATTCGGTCGATTTCGAAGCCGGCGCGGGGCTGGTTCCGTAAGCATCGGTCACGCTCATTGCGCGCCCCCGGCACCGCCTTCACTGAACCGAGCCGTCATGGACTTGGTCAATTCGGCGCGAGAAACGGCGCCATCGCCATCCTCGTCTGCCGCAGTGATGCCACTTCGGAAACGCTCGTCGACCGAACTGATTTCATCCGCCGACAACGTGCCGTCACCATCGGCATCACTCCGCTCCATGGTGCGCGATACCATCGAAGCGGCATCTGGTTTTCCGGTACCCGCGGCCGAGTCGGGCCGTCCGCCACCACCGGCATCAGGTCGTCCGCCGCCTAGTCGTCCACCGCCGCCACCGGCACCTGGAGGGCGACCGCCGCCTTCACCGCCACCGCCTTGCCAACCGCCGCCCTGAGGTCGCTGTGTTGCGTCGGGAGCGCCAATCGGACCACCGGGCTGTTGCGCAAATTCGCGTTCGGCGCCCAGTTTCCGCATCTCGCTGTTGTCTTCTTCAGCGACATCGGGCAGTTCCATCAGCGTCAGGTGCTCGCGAAGGTTCAGCACGATCCGATCGTCCGCTTTCAATCCTTCGGTGATGCTGGCCATGGTGTCGTTGGTCGCGCCGATCGCGACCTTCACCGTGTCGAACGACTTCGGCGATCGTTGGACCAACGTGTACATTTCGCCGCCATGTTCGTACAAACCTTGAATCGGAATTTGCAGGGCATCTTCAAGCTGTTCGACAAAGATCTGGACCTCGGACGTCATGCCCGTACGAATATTTTCCGGCGGATCCACAATCTCGATCGTCGTGGCATACTCTTTGATCGACGAACTGAAAAATCCACCCGGTTCGGCGTATCGGTTCACCTTCTTGACGATGCCCCTCAGCTTCAAGCCGGGGATCGCATCAATTTGAATCTTGACCGGCATACCGAATCGAACCAGCGTGATTCGCGATTCGTTGATATTGCACTTGACCTGCATCCGCGTCGGATCGGGCAAGCGGATGATGGCTTGACGTTCCCGAACCGTCGAACCCGCTTCGACGACGAACTCGGCACCACCGCCACGATTGCTGAATCGATTGGCGTGGACCACAACCCCATCGGCGGGCGCGTACAACACGCACTTTTCGATTTGTCGTTCGATATCGTCCAGTTCGTTTTGCTCTTCCATCAACTCGCTCGATGCGGCGGAGAGTGCCGCCGACGCGGCCTCGATCTCGCTATCGTATTGAACGACCATCTTTCGTTTTGTCAGGTCACGCAGCACCTGCAGTTGACCCTGCGTGGCTTTCAGTTGGTTGGTCGCGTTGATGACGGCAAACTGATCGGCCTGCAACTGCAACTCTTTGACCAAGCCTTTCGCGACGAGTCGGCGACTGCTTTCGATCGCCAATTTTGCCTTCAGCAAGTCTTGGTTGGCGACGGCTTCGAGACTCAACAGCGCCGCTTCTTCCGTCTTGAAGATTCCTTGCAGGTATTCTTCTTTGGATATCTTGGCTTGTTCCAGTTGCGCCTGGGCCGTCGTCACGCGAGCCTCTTCGGTGATGACTTGGATCTTCTGCTCTTTGAGCCGGATCTCTAACTGCGACGAATCGAGTTCGACCAGCTTGTCGCCTTTGGCAACCTTGGTGCCTTCGTCGACCACCCAAAGAATCGCTGTGCCACCGTTGCCGTTGTTTGACTTGACTTCGCAAATGACTTCGGTATTGCTGCTGCTTTCGACCTCGCCCTGTTCCAGAACGATGTGGTCGAACGAACCTTTCGACACCACTTCCGTGATTAAGTCTTTTGCATTGACCCTGGATTCGGCATCTCGGAAAAACCGATATCCCACCGCGCCGACGATCCCGGCCAGAATCAAACAGACGAGCAAACCGCCGAGCAAGCCGCCGCAGCGATCCCGACGTCGTGAACGGGTGAATCGTTTCATTGGAAAATCGTTGCGAAAAGGAGGGAGGCGAGAGTAGGCGGGGAGACGGCCGTGGCCGGCTCAGTTGATGGCTTCAGCGATCCGCTATTCGTTGAAACCCCGAAGGACGGGGCGAGGTTTCGCGAACGCCGAAAAGGGCACGTGGGATGGGGCTTTTCCGGGCAATTCGAGCTTCTCGATCACTTCACCATCGGATCAGCTCGAGATTTCACGCTTTTCCCCGGGGGAAAACTACCGTCCGGCCTCATTCTAGTTAGTTGTCAAAATATCGATCGGAATCGATCTTCAAATTGGAAGAGATCTTTTCGCGGACCTGTTCGGCGGACATCGCAAATCGTGGGTTGATTTCAACCACGGCGGTATCCGAGACGTCTGCACCTGCGGCTCGCAACCAACCCTTGTGGAGGTCCGAAACGGCGGCTCGGGCCAAGGAAGCGGTATCCGTCGCGGCACCTTCGGCGTTCTTCACCGGAGCGAACGCCTCGCTAGGCAGGGCTTCGACCACAAAGGCATTTTCGGCGTACGGCAGCAGATCAAAAATAAAACGTTCGAACTTCGTCGCATTCGGTTCAGCCGGATCAACCGATCGACCTTGGTCGTCGACATGGCCGACTTTCTTCGACGCGCGGTGGAACGGCAGGGCATCCGATGTTCGACTCATTCGTCGCAAAAACGCAACATCGATCATGTGAACGCCGATGTTGCCGGCCCACAACTTTAGCTCGCCTTGGTCGTTGGTCGCCACGGCTGACGATTCGGGCAAATCGCTATATTCGATGATCTGGACTCGCCCATCCACCAAAACAACATTGCCGACTTTTTCGGTTGGGTAGCGTTTGCGGACGACTTGAGTGGTCATCTCGCTAGCGGCCATGACGTGGTGACCGATCAGGACGGCGTCACAAAGATTCGCCAGCGGATTGTCGACTTGGATGTAGGCCAAGTATTTCACGCCGCGACGGTCCGCGTCGTCGAGACACCCGCTGCGATCGAGTGCTCCCACCGTACCGCCGTGACCATCAGGGCTAAGTGCTAACGAATCCTTCGACGCCAACAACAACTTGCCGCTCGCCGCATCCACGGCCGGCATGGTGCCCTGTTTGAAAATCCGAACTTGGTCCGGATGAAGGCCTAGGTAATTGTTGTCTTCAAAGTACTGGCGAGTTTCCGCGTCCGTCGCATCGCTCGTCATCACGTACCAGGGAACTTCCGTCCCATAGCGATCGCCGATCGCCCGCAATCGATCCGCAAAAATTTGGAACAACGTCCGCTTCGATACCGGACCGGCGGGGAACATGCCTTTGGGTTGATCGAATCCCAATCGCGTGCCCTGGCCACCGGCCACCAAAATCGCACCGACTTCACCGGCCGCCAACGCCGCTTCACCATGTCGGATCGCCTCGTCGACCGACCACGCCGCGCCCGTCCCGTCGGCTCTTACCGAAGGCGGCGACATGGCTCGGTCCGCCATGGCGGCAAAGTCTTGCTTGACGTCCTGGCCTTCGACCAACAACTTCAGTTGATCCAAGCCGATATCAGCGATCTGGGCTGATAATTGAGTGCGGCCGGTTTCGTCCAACTGACCCCAGAAACGTAAAACGTGCTCCTGGCCAAAGAGGGCGAGTTGCTCTTGCAAGGTTTGATGAATATCGGTTTTGTCGGACATCGAATGTTTATCGTGAAAGAGTAAATGGAGTCAACAATGCTTTGTGGCTCAAAAAGATTTTAGTGGAATGATCGTTAGTGTCGGACGTGCCATGCCGCCGAATCGTATCGATCGCGTCGCAATTGATCGATTTGGTCAATCCAGGCCGCCGCGTTGATCGTTTTGGTCACTTGGAACTGAGTCATCAAATCGGATTCGAATCGATTCGGGTCGATCGGGATGTTGGTCACAAATTCGTCGTGATCGCGGCCGTCTCGATATTCGGGTTGCCGCGGCGCGTGGGTCAAACATCGAGCTAGCAGTTCCAAGTCAAAGTCGTGCAAAATCGTCCCGTGATACAGCAAGTGTCGGCGGGCGACCCGCAGGCTATTGCCCGAACATTTTCGATTGTTCCAGGTCAGATCGCAAATGCCCTGCATCGCCGCATCGGGCAACTGCGCCATGACGGAACGCAAAATGTGTGCCATCACATGCTTGTGCGCGGCGTCAATTTTCTGCAACTCCGGTTTTTCATCAAAACTCAACACGACGCTGTACATCAAACAGCCTGGCCCACCCACGACGGACGCGCCGCCACTGCAGCGACGAAGCACCGGGATTCCGCTGGCTCGACAGAAATCTTGATCGACTTCGTCCGCGATTCGCGATGATCGCCCCAGGATCACCGTCGGTGAATCGAACTGCCAAACGCGAATGAACTCGGTGTCCACATCCACACGTTCATCCTTACCATGGGCATCCTCGCTATTCGCACGGTCGGCGATCAGCAGCATCGTTTCGTCCGTCGCCAATTGATCGGCCGCGGTGACCGCGATGCCTGGGCGATTCAATTCGGTCACTTGGTGCATGGCGAAACTCACTCTGACCGCAATGATTCGAGCAGCGGCATGCGACCGACGCGTGCCACCGCGACCAGTCCTGCCAACATTCCGGCCACCATGATTCCGACGACGATCAAAACCGGTTCAACGATTGGTAACTCGGTGCCGCTGATGTACGAATAAGGAACGACCGCAATGATCGCACACAACGCACCGCATCCGATTCCCGCCAGCAACAGAAACGCGGTCTCGCCCATCACGACGGTTGCCAAGCGGCGCCGCGTGAATCCGATCGCTCGCATAACGGCCAGTTCTACACGACGATCCAAGACGCTGCGCAGTTGGGCAACCGCTAATCCCACCGTGCCCAACAACAACCCGAGCGCACCAAGGCTTTGGAAGGTCCGCAGGTAAGTGTTCTGGACCGCCAACATGCCTGCCAGCACGTCGTCACTTCGCGACACATCCATCCCCACATCACCCAGTCGGTTTTCCAGCGTTGATGCAACACCATCGGCATCGTCTGGCGGTGCCGCGATCAGAAAGTAACGATAGCCGCTGATCGAAGGAAAACTGTGTTCAAAGTTGTTTTCGCCGATCATCATTCGGCCCTGCAGCATCGAATTGGAAAGCAGTCCGACGACCCGAAAGAAGGTCGGCTGACCCGATTCATATTCGAACGAACGAACTTCTCCGATGCCGCCCATCATTTGCAGACTCCACATCGCGGTGTTCTGGTCCAGCACGACGGGGATCGGGTCGGCTTGGGTGCCCTTAGCATTCTTGGCCAGCAGCATCCACGCGGACTCGCCATCGGGCAATTCGTCCGTCGCAATCCAATCAAACTGTCCGTCGAATCCGTCAGGAACTCCCACGACGGTTGGGTGCGTCGCTTGATACAAATTATTGCAACTCGCATCGTCACCCAATCGCATCCGCAGCGGAATGACTTTCGTGTTGGCGAATCGCCCGGCATCCGGCCCCAACAATTCCGATTGAACCGACGCATCACCCAAGTCGCGATAGAGCGGCTGAGCGGATTGGGCAACCAACGAAAACCCACCCGTGCCTCGCTCGGTCGGCGACAAGCGAAACGCACCGATGGCAATGATCAGGAACGCAGCCGTTGCCATCAAGCCGATCGTCATCGTGCTACGCATCGGATGACGCGAAGCGCTTCGCGAAATCATGCTACCCAACGAGTAAGGCGAATCACCTTCACTGCGGGTGATTGATCGAGGTTGCCTCAATCGGTCATAGATCAGTACCAAGCCCGCCATCAACAACAACATGCCACCACCGATGAAGCCGCCAGCCGCGGATTGTCCGCCGGCCCTCGCACCCATCACGGCAATGACGATCGCGACGGCAATCATCACCGCACCCAGGATCGGCAAACGACTCTTGCCTTGGCGACGTCCGACGGCAGTATCCAAGTCACGGCCCGACAACAACGCTTGTGCATCGAACTTCAATATCCATCGCAGCGTGATCGCCATCGTGGCGACTGCGACGATCCATCCGAGCAAGCCACCGACGATGATGCTGGCCCATGACCAATGAAACGTCAAAAATGGAACCGTCACCGCACCGACCCACCATGAACGCAGCGCCCAAAGCACCAGCATCGCGTACGCGATCCCGCCGGCGATGCCGATCAAGACGCCCACCGTCGCCACCAACAAACCTTCGCCCAGTGCTACCGACCGAACTCGCTCGGGTGTCCAGCCGATCGCCATCAGCGTACCAAACTGTTTCGTGCGCCCGACCATCCCCAAGCGAAACAGCATCGCAATCAACATGATAGCCGAGAAAATCACGAAGAAACTGAGTGCCAAAAACAGACCGTCAAACGGCGTCGTTCCTTTTGATGCTGCCAATTGTTGAGCACGTATTGGTCGAATCTGCCAACCGAGATCGTCCATTGCCGGCCGCAGTGCCGATAGTATCTTTGACTCCAACCCGATAACGTCGGATGATTCATCAGCGGCGAACCGAAGTCCCGTCGTGTCACCGAATCGGCTGCCGAACAAACGTCGTCCTTCGGCCAAAGGCAGGAACGCCTTGGGAGTCAACCGATGGTTGTTCCAGTAAAGATCGTCTTGCTTTGAAATGGTGCGCTGGAGCGCGAAGGGTAGATCCCAATCGCTGATCGAGTCCTGATCCGTCACGCCCGGAACGATCGGCGTCAAACCGGGGTCATTGAAGATCGTCGGAAATTGATCAAACGTCGCGTCGCGGCGACGTCGATACGGCGTCGCCGGTTCGGTGATCGGTACGATCTGGGTGATGATTGCATCGAAATGACGTTCAACTTCGTTGCCGTTTTCGACTTCCGGTTCGTAATAGGCGACGCGTAGCCGCGTGCCGACGGCGGCGGACAATTCGTTCGCGGTCCAGTCGTTGATAACCATCGGAACGACGCCGCTAGCATCTTCGGACAGATCGTCGGGAAGCGTGTAATTTAAAGCACCACTGCTTGCACTGGAGGTGCCCAACGTATCGACGGCCGAGATGGTGCTGTAAGCGACGGAGGCGACCAAATTGCCAGACGCGTCTAGTCGCTCGATCGCGTTTGCCAAATACGTCAACACAGGAACGGCGGTTTCGTCCTTCAACGTCGCGCCGATGCGGTCAACGACGGGCTCCGGCAACAGCAATCGGTCACCTGTCAACGAATCGTATTGAAAGACCACGTTGCCATCATACGACTGTGTGATGCGGCGAAGGGACAATCCGTAGGCGGACAGGTCAAGGTTCAAGTCGTCGGGTGTGACTTCAGAATCAAACAGCAACAGGTTTGCTTGGCCGGCGCGATCGAGCGTATCGGCCACGACCGAGCGTGAAACATAAACGTTCGATGGCGCCGCTTGGCTGGGCGAGATCGCGAATCGCCCTAGGCCGCGATCGGCGATGATGTCCAGCACTTTCATCCGCGGCAAACCTTCGCTGCGAATATCACGCCGACCTAGCGGGCTGTCGGCAGGCACGGCCTGTTCGGTGGGCAGTCGCAACGTCACTTCATCACCAATCTCAACGCCCAATTCCTTCGCCGCCGACGTGTTCAGCACCACGCCCGAATCGTTGGGAAACGCTGTGGGCCGGATATCGGAAACGTCGAGATCCCAAAAGTCATCGTCGGCGGCGATGATTTGAATCTGGCCCGCACGTCGCAGCGAACCGCTGTCATCGCGAGCCTCGACGGCGCCGGTCGGAAAGTAGATCAACGAAACCACCGAGACTCCGTCGCGAACGATCCCGTCCGACGGGACGAACGCCCCGGGAGCAACGACGGATTCGGTTCGACCGAGACGCTCGATCGTCAAACCCTGCAAGCTGCCTCGCATCGAATCGCCCACCAACAGCGCACCGACGATCACGGCGGTTGCTGTCGCGACGCCCAGAGCGACCGAAGTCGAAATGCGCCAAGAATGGCGAGTCCCAGCGGCGATCATCCCGCCGATCGTCAACGCTGGCGTGACTTTGCCTTGTCCGCTTTCATCGTTTCCAGTCATCGCAAACCATCGTCATGGGTTGAAAGTGTTGATCGACGTGCCTCTATCCACGTCAATGGTTCTATGACGATCGTGTCGATTCGACCAGCATGGTTGACTTTGCGGGGACAGTCCAAACCTTGTCATAACGGTTGCAACGGTGTCCAGACGCGAGTTGGCGATAGGGATCCCGGTGTTCCGATAGCGTCAATCGGGTACCAGGACGGTGCCCCTCAGTTTACTCGGCCGGGGAAAGGATTCCTTTGCTACCGCGACACCTCTTTCCGAACCCGGTGCATAGCGCGCCGTCGTACGTCACGATTGCTGCCACTTCGTTGCTGGTTGGTTCGACGTTGTTGGGGTGCTCGTCCGGTCGATGGGCAAAGAAGGATGTTCCCCAGGCTCGCCGCGACACGGTCGTAAAGACAACGCCGGTCGATGCCCAGCAGATGCTCCTGGACGAATCCGAGTCGCTGTTCCAATTGGCATCGGCATCAACTCGATCGACATCAACGCAACAGGTTTCCACCGTCGCGGCGAAGCTGCCCAATTCCACGACAGCGATCGAGACTTCCAACAAATCCGACGGCGTGGTCACGCTTGCCGAGAACTTGACGCTCGGCGATAGCGAGATGATCGAAAGTGTGGTCGCAGCGACCGCGTCAATCACAGCACCGCTGCGTCCCCGAGATTCGAATTCCGTGCCGGATCATTTTTTCGATATGACCGAAGCCGAGATGTTGTCCATCGCGATGGCCAACAGCCCCGTGCTAAGACCGCTAGGAATTCGCATCGTCGAAAATCCTGCTGCCGTGACGACGGTTTACGATCCGGCGATCGCTTCCACTGATCCATTCTTTGGGCCCGCTGCGGCACTTTCGGAGTTCGATACAAGGTTGTCGGCCGGCCTGAGTTCACAGAACAACGACCGCGTCTTCAACAACGCGACGTTGGGTGGCGACGTTCAGGAATTGACCCAAGACTTGGCGACGCTCAATACCGGTGTTCAAAAACGCGGCCACTCAGGAACGCTGTTCGATTTCAATACCGTCCATGGCTATGACAACAACAACCGAGCCGGAAACAGCTTCCCCAACTATTGGGAAAACCAGTACGAAGTCGGCGTTCGGCAACCGATTTTGCAAGGTGGCGGACGCGAGTTCAACTTAATCGCCGGCCCCAACGCACGGCCAGGCTTCAAGTTCAGCAACGGAATCTGGATCGCTCGGTTGAACAATCGAATCAGCGACGCCGAATTTGAAATCGAGTTGCGGAATTTTGTTCGCGACTTGTACAGCGTGTACTGGGACTTGAAACGGCAATACAAGAACTACGAAAACGTACTCGCCGCTGAATCGGTCGCTTACGATACCTGGCAAAGCGTTTGGGCGAAGGCCGATTCCGGTGTCACCGGTGGCGAAGCGAACAAAGAGGCTCAGGCCCGAGCCAAGTACTACAGCTATCGCCGACAGGCCCAAATCGCATTGGGCGGCGACGGTTCCCAGGACGGTCTGTATGTCGTCGAACGCAGACTTCGCCAAATGATCGGTTTACCCGTTGTTGATTCACAACTGATTCGCCCGATCGATGCCGTCGCAACGGCGCCGATCACGTTCGACTACGACGCGCTGATCAGCCGGGCGATGACGTACCGCACCGAGCTGATGAATCAGTCGCTTCGGGTTCGCAAAGAAGAACTGCTGTTGGTCGCGGCGAAGAACTTCCTGCTTCCTCAACTGGACTTGATCGGTCGCTATCGACTGCGAGGCTTCGGTGACGACCTGGCCGGCAATGACGGAGGCCAGCGTTTTGCCAGCGCCTATAAAGACTTCTTCTCGCTCGATCACCAAGAGTTCGAATTCGGCGTTGAGATGGGCGTCACGGCGGGCCGTCGACAAGCTCACGCCGCCGTACGTCATGCGGCCCTGCAAATCAATCGCGAACGAGTCGTCCTAGCCGAACAGCAGCGCGCCGTCCAGCACCAGATCAGTGACGCCCATGCTGGCGTCGCGTCGACTTACGCAGCGATGGAAACATCGACGGCGCAAGTCGAAGCCTCTCGCACGCGCTTGGAATCATCGGAAGTTCTGTTCGAAGCCGACAAGCTGCAAATCGAATTCCTGCTCGACGCACAAGAAGAATTGTTGCGAGCCGAAACGCAGTTGGCGGGCGACCAGACTCGCTACGCGATGGCGTTGGTCGAGATCAACGCGGCAACCGGATCGTTGCTGTCGGACTTAGGCATCCACGTCCAAGACACCGCCTGCCGAACGCATACGCTGTTCATGCCATAGAGGCATAACGTCGGGTCCTTGATGGGCGGCTTCGATAATCGTAGCGGGCAAGTTCTCGCATGTTGAGCGATGCCGATCTCTTTGGATGCCTGCGTCTATTTCAAGCAGGCCGTGAAATGCTGGACTGTCATAGCGTTGAGCAGTTGTGCAAGCGCCGGGTCATACCGATGGCCTTCGTCTCGCATGAAAGCGTGTTCACCGTTGAATTCATGCCAAGTGAATTCGATTTCGGCCGCTGTCATCGCTTCGTAGATCAGCCGCCGACCTTCGTTTGGAATATGAGGATCCTGGCGACCCCAAATCATCGCCATCTCTCCTTGGATCTCGGCGATGCGATCCAAAGTGTCGTCGGACATTCCTTTGCCCAAGCTGCGTTTGTGAATGTCGGTCGCGTAAAAGCAAACAGCCGCTTTGACTTCGGCGTTCATCGCAGCGCGAAACGCCAGATGCCCGCCTAGGCAAATTCCCGCCGCGCCGATTCGCCCGGTACAGCCCACGTCATTGCGAAAGAAATCGATCACCGCACGGGCGTCGGCGTCATAGCTGGACAACGCCTTGGTCGTTTTCAGTGCGTTCCCACGATCGGTTCCCGACTGGTCATAGGCGAATGCTTCGCCGGGTTCGGTGAACTCGTGGTAGACATCAGGCACCGCAACGATAAACCCATGCCCGGCAATCATGGCCGCCGTGCGAGCGATTGGACCTGTCATTTGATAGATCTCGGCAAACAGCATCACCCCTGGATACTTGCCCGGCCGATCGGGCCGGAACAAGTGGGTGTGCATGGGGCCCATCGCGGTGTCCAATTGAACGGAGGAGACGGGTTGGATGCGCATGCTAGAACCTTCCTTCAGAGTGGCCGGACGACGGATGAAGCGGATCAAGACGGGCAATGGTACCTGACGCTTGTTTTGGCTCGACCAAAATTTTCCTACTTGCACCTGAGATTGCGTGAGACCGCCCGTGACAAACGAAACCGAATCCAAGAATCGTAAGCGTCGTACGCGTTTCACAATGGTGCTAAGACGCGTGCACTTGTACGCCGGATTGTTTTTGCTGCCGTGGGTGTTTCTGTATGGCATCACTGGCGCGATGTTCAATCACTACGGACTGTTTTCCGAAGCGAATATTGTCGACGTCCCGTCGTCTGCTTTGTCGGGCTCGGCCTTGGATGATTTTCCGTCGGCCGACTTGCTCGCCCAGCAAGTCGTGGAACAGCTTCGCTTGGCCGTACCCGATGCGAAAATCGAAATGGTCGACAGCCACCAACCCGAGTTCGTGAACGACGTCATATTGCAAGTCAAGGAAGACAAGATCAAACACCTAGTTCATATCGATCCGGTGGCTAAGTCGGCCTGGGTGGCATCATCGCCGGACAAGAAGTACCAGCCCGACGCGATGTTGGCCAAGATTCGAAACGTCGATGTGCCATCACGCCCCTACGAGCTTGCCAAGACTTCCGTCGCCAGCGTACTCGAGTCGGCTGGGATCGGCGCCGATGGAAAATCAGAGCCACAGGGGTGGTGCAAGTTGAATTTCCTAGCAACCGTCGATGGCACGCCCGCTCGCGTGACTTACGTGTTGCGAGACGGGCACGTCGACGTCAGCAAATTCGAAGGCAAGTCAGGCATGTCGCCAAGGCAATTTTTCATGCGGTTGCACACGTCCCATGGCCGGCCACCCCACTGGAACGCACGCATGATGTGGTCGCTGTTCGTCGACATCATGGCTTGTGCGATGGTCGGCTGGGGGGTCACCGGATTAGTAATGTGGTGGCAAATCAAGCGAACGCGGTTGATCGGCGGGGCAGTCATGATGCTGAGCATCGCAACCGCCATTGGGCTGTACTACGGCATGATCCACTTCTATGCTGCATCCAAGCTTTGAATCGGCGGAAACGGATTCCGCCTTTGATCGCTCGATGAATTGCCGATCAACGTGCAAGGTTTTTTAGCGTCAGGTCTTGGGGAGCCAGGGCCTTGCCGTTTCCGGCAGGCACCCTTTGCCTACCAGCCTGTTAGCTCAGCTTGTCGCCACGGGCATGTTTGGCGAGCGTTTCTTGGTAACGCTTTTTGCCTTCTTCGACCGACTTGCGAATCGCCTTGGTACTTGCATCGGATTCTTTGCGAAGCTCGGCAATCATTTCCAACGACTCGATCTGGAAACCGCTGATCGCGTCGACTAACTTCTGCACCGATTCGGGATCGATGGTGCTGCCGTAACCGGCGCGAAGGGCGGCCCGTTCGAGTTCGCGGCCCAGGGTAGCGACGTCTTCGAGTCCCTTGTTCACGCCTTCTTTCATGGCCTCGGTCGCTTGCGTGACTTCGTGCAATCCATGTTGGCTGGTGTAGACCGTTCCCAAAATGGTGAAGACGTGTTCGTTGGTCGTAAAGAAGGTGACCGCACGACGATAGACACGTTCCTTGACGTCGTGCGTTTGCTTCAGCTTCGTGATCAGCGTCTCGCCAACGTCGTATCCGATTTCAAGATTCTCGGCGATGTCTTTGAGCAGTTGATACGTTTCGTCTTCTTTCTCGTACGCGTAACGAGCTTCGTCGCGTTTGAGTTCCAGTTGGCTCTTACCGCCTTCGTCGGCGCCGGTGTACTGGTCGAGTGCGGTTTGGGTTGCCGCGAGAGCTTCCTTGGCCGCATCGAGTACGGGCAATTGCTTGTCCAGGATTTCGCGAGCGAGGACTTCGGCTTCCTTCAGCGCGAAACGGAAGTCGATGTAGCCCTCCATGATAGCTTCTTCGCTCTTGAGCGCTTCCTTGGTGTCTTTGGCGACTTCGCTATACGTTTCAACGATCTTTTCGAAGCGATCGTTTGGTGATCCACGCCGCATCTTCATCCACCAATTGGACACCTTTTCGGTGCCGCTGATCTTGCCGTCATCCAGTTGCATGATCAGTCGCTTGCTATCTTCCCGGACCGAGTCGAACATCTGAGTGATGTCCATATAGCGGTTACCGATCTTGATGCTTTCGACGTTCTCGCGGACCAATTGGTTGAACGAACTCATGTGTTGGATGACTTCCGCGATGGCCAGCACCTTGTCTTCGTCGAGGTGTTTGACCTCTTCGAGCAGGTTGATCATTTCTTGTGGGGCCGTGTTTTTGCTGTCGATACCGAATTTTTTCAGCACGACGACCGCGCGGTCGAGATATTCCTTCATCGACTTCATGTCGCGAGTCTGCTGGGCCGATTCGGCTTGCGAAGAGGGGTTGGGCGCAGACGCTTGAGCTTGTTCTGACATGGCCGGGGAAGTCTCCGAGAAAGAGGCGTGCGTTTTCGGGTGAAAACTGCGTATCAATCGTACACCCGTAAGATTAGCGCTTGGTCGAGTCGGCTGCAATCGTGCCACCCTGCCGCCAGAGTGCCGTTTTCATAGAATAGGCAGACTGTTCGGTTTGTTTGATCCCCACTTTTCCTTTGGAAGCGTCCGCGAAATGCCTTCGGCCTCAGCCAACGCGCAAGCCACCGCCCCAGCGTCGTCATCGCTAAATTCCCAAGAAATGCCCTCGCCGCTGGAGAATCTGTCGCTCCAGGAGACGCTGCGGGTAATGGATGTGGCGCGTGAGATGCGGGATCGTCGCGAAACGGCCGAAGAGATGTTCCGCCGCGATGACCTGCGGGCTTCGCTACGAGAAAAGCTGCTTCGGACAGCGCGATTGTCCGGCGACACCGTCACCGAAGCCGAGATCGATGCCGCGATTCGGCAGTACATGGACACGTTGCATGTCTTCCAGGAACCGGCGCCGGGGATGAGCAGGTTCATGGCCCACTGTTGGGTTTGGAGAAACCGCATCATGGCGGGCGCGGCGGCGGCCGCAACGGTCGTTGGTGCGTATTGGTTCTTGTTCGCTTAAGTCACCTCCGCTTTCGTTCTCTCGTCAGGTCAGACCTCCCGATGCCGATCTCTGGACCCGTTGTTCATCAGCAATTGATGGATGCCTATTCGCAAACCCAAGCACTGCTCGAATCGGTGCGCGCTCGCATCACCGAAGCGACACAACAGCGCGATCAATTGGACGATACCCGAAGCGAATCGTTGGTGAAGCTGGCCGAGTTCTATCTGCCCGATCTGACGCCGGAATCGATTCGGGCGACGTGGGTCGAGGTCCAGCCGGCGATGTCCCAAGTATTTCGTCGCAAGCAACAGCAGTGTGACCACCTCCACACCGAGCTTACGAAGTTGGATGCACGGCGGCAGACCGAGGATGCGACGTTGCTGACGATCAATCACGACCTTGACGAGCTGATCGAATCGCAAAAGCAGTTGGCAGACCAAGTCGAACAGCAGCTTCGCCAAGATGGCCCGTTCGTCGAGTTGGCCGATCGCGCGGCCGTCGCGGAAGCGGCGCTAGAGCGGGCGGAAGCAAACTTGCACGAGATCGAACAGGATTCGGCTAGAAAGCTGCCGGCGTACGAAGCCAGTACGTTGTTCAAGTATCTTCAGGACCGAAAGTTTGGGACGGCGGAATACAAGCATCGTGGCTTCACTCGCCGCATGGATCGCTGGGTCGGCAAAATGGTCGACTACAACAAGGCAAAGCAGGGCTACGATTTTCTAAAGAAGACACCCGAGCAAATGCGCCAGATTATCGCCGATGATCGACAATCGCTTGACGTGGTGATGGACGAACTGGAACGCCGTCGCGACCACGTCGCCGCTGGCTTGGGCTTGCCGGCCAAGATCGAAGCGAACTCGGCAATGCAACGACGCCGAGACGATCAGATTCGGATCCTCGACAAGCTGATCGCCGAAACGAATCTTGTTCAATCGCAGTTGACGGAAGCAGATGATCCGCGTGGGACGTATTACCGCGAGGCGATCGACTTGTTTCGCAACATGTTGCAGCAAATCGATTCGCGTGATCTTAAACGTCGAGCGACATCGACGATCGATTTGACGGACGATCAAATCGTTGCCCAGTTGATGAACGTGGAAGCCAAAGTCGGATCATACGACGAAGCGGCCCAGCAGCATCAGAACGAGACGTTGAAGATCCAGGCTTTCTTGGAAGACATGGGACGATTGATCCAACAGTTTCGGTCGGCGGGATTCGATTCGGCGCGATCACAGTTTGTCGGTACGTTGGATGTACCGATGCACGTCAACCGTGCGATCCAGTCCGGCAATGCCGAAATGTTGTGGAGCGAGATTCGCAGCGCCCAACGATGGGGGCCGACGGCAATGGAACAGATCACAGCCGTCGCGACGCACCCGATGACACAGGTGTTGATCAACGCGATGGCACACGCGGCCGGTGGAGCTTTGCAAGAACACGCCCGCCGAGCCGGCCGCCGCCGCAACACTCAGGACCGATCATGGATTCAATCGGGTGGCAGCAGCTCCGGTCGTGGCTCGGACAGCTCCTGGGGCGGCGGCATTCGATGGTGATTCCCGTTCACTGCACCTAGGCGGTGCACCCTGTCACTGCACCTTTTCACTGCACCTTTTCACTGCACATTGGCAGTGAAGTATCCCGCGTCGGCCCATTGAGGCTGAAGGTCCAGTCGCCAAACGAGCGACTGCATCGTCGCCCCATGTTCTTCTAGGTCGGGCAGCGTTCCCAGCGGCACCATCATGTAAGCGACGCTAGGCAGCGTAATCAATCGCGTGATTCTCGCTTCCATTGTGACACCCTTCACCACGCCGATCACGGTTTCGAAATCGCCGACCGACGCCATTGAACTGGCGTATGCGGCGTCCATCGTCAATGGTCCATGCGTTGCCGTGATGCCAAGCGATCGATTCAGATCTTCCGCAGCCGATCCGCCAACATCAGGTGTCGCGACGGCCGCATAGTGAAGTCCGTCCAACGGCACCATGCCGACTTTGCTGGTTGGCGAAAGACGAAGCAACGTCTTCTCGTGGACCTGTTTGCCCAATAGTCTTGTCGCGGCCTCGTGAACGACCCAGTGACTTGGGGCGCTGATGCGGTCAGGCGCAACGGGAATCGGTGCCCCCAGGCGAGATAAAAACTCAGGCCGGATCGAAGATTCGACGATCGACTTTTCCACTAGCAGTGCAGTGGACGCGGGAACTTTCTCGCTCGCTCGACGCGTCTGTTCGCTGGCGAAACGTTTTCGCCAAGCCAAGGGTTCAGCCGTCGCTCGGCGGTAGGCCTCAATCTGTTCCGTGAACCCCGGATCTTTGGCCGCCAATTTCGCAAGCGCCGGTTCAAAGGACTTGCCAAAATCCTTTCCCGTGTAGCCCATCCGGCGCTGTAACACGCCGATGCGATCGATCAGTTGTCGATGCAAATCTCTTACCTTGGTCGCCGAAGTCGATGCCGCGGAAGCCTCGACGAGGGCGACGAGCGAGGCGGTCGCCTTGGTCTTTAGCTCGGTGGCTTGGGCATTTCGTTCCGCCCCGTCTCCGATCTTAAAGGCAAACTCGATCGTCGCGGCCTGGATCAAACCCGTCGATGCGGATTGCCACTGGGCGGCAAGATAATCGAATGCTTCGACGGGGCCACCCGATACTCCTTCGCCAAGCGTCGCAGATTCGCCTTTGACGATTTCACCTACGACGCGATCCGCTTGGTCGGCGAACTCAGTCGCGGGCACGGATCGTGCAGCGGCAACTTCCGCGGCGGCCGCTGCATATTTCTTTCGCAATATGGGTGCGTACTGACCGGTTGCACTTCCGATAACTGGGAAAAAATCGGAATCCAGCCGGTCTCGCTCTTCCGGCGTGAAGTGAATCAAGTCGGCGGACAGTTCATATCCTTTCGATTCCATTTGCTGGACAACGACCTCCACTTTCCCCGCCTCGAGGGCAGCTTTCGCTTTTCCAACAAAACTATCGAGCTTAGGAAGGCCTCGCGTCAGCTTCGACCCCAGCTTCTGTCGCAGTTTCTGGCCCGCGGGTGTGCCTCGAAACGCAAGCGCCTTGTTGGCCATCGGTTGCAACAGCATCTGCGTCGTATTCGCAATTTCATAGCCCGCCGGTTCACCCATCAATTGCAACGTTTGGGCGTCGCGAGTCAATTGCCAAATATCACCCGCAGCGGCGCTGATCGCTGAGCCTGACAACTTCGTCGGATCGTTGGGCGGTGCATGCATTTTTACCAAGTCGGCTTCGATGCGTTGCAGATTCTTATAGCACTTGGCCACCAATTCCTTGGCGCCGCTGATGGTGCCGTGGGCGTCCAGACCAGCCTCTAGCTTGTCGTCACTGGGGTTGGCGTGGCAGGGCATCGCCATGATGAACCCGACCAACGCACTGATTGCCACAAACTTCATTCGATTGACCATGATCTACTGACCTCCCTTTGCAACCGCGACCAGCTCACCGCCCGAAATGGAAACCGGCTTCCCATCCGAGCCCACAAGTTCGATCGCTTCGATGTTGGCCTTGATGGTTTGATCGGTCGGGTCCAGCGCCGTGAACGACACATTTGCCAACTTGCCCGGCGCTGTCATCGCGATCGGTGTCGTTGACGAAACTTGAAGGTAGACATCGCACGCCACCGTCGTTCCCGCCAAAGACGAAACGCTCGAAGCCGTCGTCGCACCATGCAACAGAATCGCTGGATAGGCTTTCGACGAATCGGTGGGATCATAGCTAGCGATCTGGACGAAGCCGGGGCGTCCATCCCCGATCGGCAACAGTTCAAGTGTTGCCGTGCTGGTCGGATCGATCGGCGTTGCACCACGCAGGGTGATCTCGCCCGAGGGTGGCAAATGCTCTTCGACGGCTTCGACGGTCGACTGAGCGATCTCTTGCGTCTTCGTCTTGGCGTCTTCAATCGCCTGCTTCATCTCGGCTTTCGAACAGCCAGCGGCGCACAGGAGCAAGAAAGTGAGGCCAAGCCAGTGGCCCGGAGGACTAAGCTGTATCATCATTTTTACCGCCGAGAAAAAAAACAAATTCATGCGTCCGTTAGGAAGCACAGACAACGTAGCGATCTTTGTTGCAAAGTCCGAACAAAAAACGCGGTAAAAAGCCATTCCCTTTCATCACCCCACCGGCGGATCCGCTGACCCATCGTTGGATTCCGTGCTGAATTCGCCGCGGAGCTCACCGCTGAGAACAACCGCCGGTTGGGGCCGACGCCCGTTGAACCAACGCAACATACCCATGCAGCTGGACAAAACGAGGGCCAGCAACAGCGGTGACGTGAACGTGAACATGATGAATAGGATATGCGGCGCCCGACCGCCGTCGGCGCCCAATGAGGCCGCCTTACCGCTCACCAGCATGCTCAGCTCTTCCTGCACTGCGGGAACGCGAGCGGCGTAAAGGAGCCCCGCCGACATCAGCGCGAAAACAACCATCATCAACATCATGAACCCAATGCTGATCTGTGGCGGTCGCCGGGACAATCGCGTTGGATGGCTCATGATCGCTCGGCTTGTTGTTGGCGAATTTGGCGTTGATGTTCATACAGCACGATGCCCGCCGTCGTCGCCAAATTCAAGCTGCGAACGTGCGACGACGTCGGCAGTGACAGCGACCGGGGGTCATCCGGGTCGAGGATCGTGTCCGGCAGCCCCGACGTTTCGCGACCGAATACGAACACGTCGTCGGGTTGAAATTCGGCGTCCCAAATCGTCCGCTTGGCGAATCGCGAAAGAAAAAAGAACCTTCGCGGAGCCAGTTGGCTGACCAAGTCGTCCCAGTTTGCGGCGTCGCCGAGTTCGAGATGTTGCCAGTAGTCCAATCCCGCACGACGCAGTTTCGTGTCGTCGATCTGGAACGCGGCCGGTCGGACAATCCACAGCTTTGCGTCCACGGCGACGCAAGTGCGCCCAATGTTGCCGGTGTTTTGCGGGATTTCGGGCTGGTACAAGACGACGTGAGCGGTGGGCATGGGGGGGAGCCAGGTTTCAGGTGACAGGCGTCAGGAAATCGGGTTTGGCTGCTCGGAGTCGGACGGCGGCTCGTCCCTACAATACCAAATCCAATGTCTGTTATTATCACGAGCACAGCCGAAACCTGACGCCTGAAACCTGACGCCTGAAATCTATTCATCCATGCAGATCCAAGTCACCTGTCCGAAGTGTTTGAAACGGTTTCAAGTCAGCGAAAAATTCGCGGGCAAAACCGGCCCCTGCCCGAGCTGTAAAAACCAAATTCGGGTCCCCGAACTGGACGAACAGGTCGTCATCCACGCGCCCGACGACGGGGCGCCCAAAGACAGTAGCGGCAAGAGTGTTTTAAAGCCCCTCAAACGCAGCGAGACCGATGTCACTCGCAAAGGGCTGATGATCACCGGCGGCGCAGTCCTGGCCGCGATCGGCGTGGCGATCGGATTGCGATTCACCGGTGGCGTTTCCACAGTGATTTTGGCGATCGGAGCGTTGGCCGTCGCACCGCCGCTCGTTTGGGCTGGATACACGTTCGTGCGAGATTCCGAGTTGGCGCCCTACGTCAGCGATGAACTTCGCAATCGAGTTTTGATTTGCTCGGCCTTGTTCGCTTCGCTGTGGTTGCTGTACGCGTTCGTGCCGGCCTATGTCGCCGATTACGAATCGCCGTCACAGATGTCGTTCATGTGGTTTGGGATCATCTTCTCGGTCATGTTGGCTGTGGGCGCGATGATGTCGGTCGGTTGCTTTGAACTTGAATTCACCAGCGGGCTGGCCCATGCGGGGCTGTACCTGATCGCGACTTTGCTGTTGGCGCTGCTTAGCGGCGCTGTGCTTGCGACCGGCACACCGCTTCCCTAGCCGAAGCGTTTCGAGTCTCGCTTTCTCGATCAGTTCATTCGATCAAAACGTCGCCTCATGCTGCCCGAAATTCAATCGCTTTACCAAACCGGCTCGTTAGTTCGGATCCCACCAGCACAGGACGTCCCGATGTCCGATCGCGTTCGGCGCGTGCTGGATACTTCACCGATCCGTCGCCTGGCATCGATCACCCAGTTAGGGATGGTCAGTCTTGTTTACCCCGGCGCGACGCACTCGCGATTCGAGCACACCCTTGGGGTCTACGGCAACGCCGTCGGCGTGCTGGCAAGATTCGCTGGCGATGCCGGGTTCGAATCGATGGTCGATGACCGATTGGCCGACGCGTTCGTTTTGGCGGCGTTGTTGCACGACGTCGGCCACTGGCCGTTTTGCCACCCGATCGAAGACATGCGAATCGCGGAACTCGGTGAACACGAAACCCGCATCGGCGGATGGATCGAACGATCCGAACTTGCAAACTGCATCCGTGACGATTGGGCATGTGACGCCGCCGACGTGCTTTCGCTTCTTTGCCCGGGGTCGGTGCGACCAAGCGATCACACGTCGGGGCACCGGTTTTTGGCATCTTGCTTGAGCGGCCCGATCGATGTCGACAAACTGGACTATCTGCAACGCGACAGCCTGCATGCCGGCGTTCCCTATGGCCGAAACTTTGACGCCGGTCGATTGATCGCATCGCTTTGCATTCACCCGCAAACGGGCGCGTTGGCGGTTGGCGACAAAGGTCGAACGGCCGCTGAGATGATGGTGTTCTCTCGCTACATCATGTTCAGCGAAGTCTATTGGCATCACACCGTCCGCGCCGCGACGGCGATGCTACAGCGGTGCGTATTCCTGTTGCAGCATCGGCTCGATCTGGAATCGACGCTGGGGATGAAGGAAGCCGAGTGGATCGCCAACCTACGCCGATCGGCCGAAGGCAGCGTCGCCGAACCGCTTGCCGAAGGACTGTTCGGTTCCCGTCGACGTCTTTACAAACGGGCTGCCGAATTCAATGCCGTTGATGGCGACCAAGTTCACGGACGATTGGCTCGTAAACCCTATTGGTGGCTGGTCGCCTTGGCGGAGCGATTGGCGGGGAGTCTATCCAGCAAGAGCGGAGTTGTTGTCCACGCGGTCGACGTTCTTGTCGATGCGCCGCCCGTAAAACTAGAAGTCGATATCAACATGGACGTCATCGGACGTGACGGCACAACAAGAACATTGGGTGACGTTTCGCCGGTGGCTTCGGCGCTGGCGAGTCAGCAATTCGACAATCACGTCAAACGCGTAAGAGTGTTTCTAAGAGATGACGTCCGCGACGAAGTCCTGAACAAGATCAGCGCCGGCGAATTGACCTTTTTGATCATGGAAGCGATCGACGCATTGGAGTCCGAACTGGCATGACGTCTTCCCCTCGATTGACCGTTGTCCCCTCAGCCGGCGATGTCGCTGACCAAGTTGCACGCCGCATTGCCGCGGCCATCACATCGAACCCCAAATTGGTTTTGGGGTTGGCGACGGGAAGCAGTCCCGTTGCAACCTACCAACGTTTGATTCAACTGCATCGCGATGAAGCATTGGACTTCTCGCAACTGACGACGTTCAACTTGGACGAATACATCGGTTTGGCATCGGACCATCCACAGAGTTTTCGCCACTTCATGCAACAGCAATTGTTCGATCACGTGAACATTGATCTGGCCAACACTCACGTACCCGATGGTCAATGCCTAGACATCGAAAAGCATGTTGCCGAATACGAATCGGCGATTGCGACTGCCGGAGGCATTGCAATTCAATTGTTGGGGATTGGGTCGAACGGGCATATCGCGTTCAACGAACCCGGGTCAGCCGCCGATTCTCGCACGCGTCAAGTTTCGCTAACTGGACAAACGATCCGAGCCAACTCGCGTTTCTTCGATTCGGTCGACGACGTTCCAAGAACGGCCATCACGATGGGAATCGGCACAATCATGGAAGCCGATCAAATCATCTTGATCGCGACGGGTGACGTGAAAGCGGACGCCATCGGGGACGCGATGCTTGGTCCGGTATCGCCCGATTGTCCGGCATCACTGCTGAGGATGCACAACGATGTGACGTTCTTTGTCGATGAATCGGCCTCGCCCAAGCGAGACGCTTGAAAGAGTGTCGGCGCGACATGGAATCATCGATCCGAAAACTCATTCCGAACGTCGTCGCTGTCACGAACGTGTCCACGGTGGGCGGCGGCTGTATCAGTGACGCCGCTCGCGTCGTGCTGAAGTATTCGGACGGAACTGCCGAAACTGTGTTCGTCAAATCGAACGACCGATCCTTCGCCGAAAATTTCGAATGTGAACGTGACGGACTATCTCGGTTGCGCGCGGCCGACGCGATCGAAGTGCCCGAAGTCATCGCCGGCGGCGTTGTAGACGGGCGAGCTTGGTTGGTGATGCGATGGATTGAATCGGGCCACCGCGGATCGAGCTTTTTTGCAGATTTCGGATGCTGCCTCGCGGCGCTGCATCGAACAACGCTGCGTCAAACAACACTGCACCAAACAACGCTGGGCACTGCCATCGGACTCGACCGGGACAACTATCTCGGTTCCGCTCGCCAACCGAACGCGTCTCGATCGACTTGGTCCGAGTTCGTCGCCGACCAGAGGATCGGGTTCCAGCTCCGATGGGCCGTCGATCAGGGGCTGGCTGATTCGAGTCTTCAACGCGACATCGAAACCATCGTCGGTCGGATGGACGAGTTGCTTGCCGGGCGAGACGACGAGACGTCGTTGCTGCACGGCGACCTGTGGAGCGGCAACTACTTGTGCGACGCCGACGGGCAGCCGGTGATCGTCGATCCGGCGGTTTACCGGGGCTGTCGCGAGGCCGAATTCGGGATGCTGAGGCTTTTCGGGTCTTGCCCCGCAGAATTTTATGAGGCTTACGACGATGCGTTCCCGTTGCCCGCCGGTTGGCAACGGCGAACGGGCGTCTATGTTCTTTATCATCTGATGAACCATTTGAACATGTTCGGCGTCGGTTACTTGGACCAGTGCCGATCGACCGTGTCGAACCTGCTTTCGTAACCCGAGATGACCGACCATGCTTGCTGCCCGCGTGATTCCCTGTTTGGACGTGTTCGAAGGCCGTGTCGTCAAGGGAACCAACTTTGTGAACCTTCGTGACGCCGGCGACCCGGTCGAAGTGGCGCGGCGATACGAAGCCGAGGGTGCCGACGAATTGGTGTTCCTAGACATCACGGCCAGCCACGAAGAGCGGGCGATCATTTTGGATGTCGTCCGGCGTACGGCCGAACAGGTGTTCATGCCGTTGACCGTCGGCGGCGGCGTTCGGACGGTCGACGACGTGCGAGCTCTTTTGTCGGCCGGGTGCGACAAGGTATCGATCAATTCAGCGGCCTGTACCGATCCCGACTTCGTCCGCCGCGCCGCCGATCGCTTTGGCAGCCAGTGCATCGTCGTCAACATCGACCCCAAGCGGATCGTCAAAGACGGCAAAGAAGTCTGGGAAGTCCACATCAACGGCGGCCGAAAACCGACGGGGCTGATGGCGGTCGAGTGGGCGCAAGAGATCGAACGGCTGGGCGCCGGCGAGATCGTGTTGACCTGCATGGACGCCGATGGGACTCGCGACGGCTACGACATCGAGATCACTTCGGCGGTCAGCCAAGCCGTTTCGATCCCCGTCGTGGCCAGCGGTGGGGCCGGTTCGCCCCAGCATTTGGTGGATGCGATTCGCGATGGCAATGCCGACGCGGCGTTGGCCGCCAGTATCTTTCACTTCGGCCAATTCACGATCGCAGAGACCAAACAAGCGATGCGAGAAGCCGGGATCGCCGTGCGTCTGTAGGCTCGCCCCGTTGACGTTTTGGGCTTTTGGCGATTACACAATGGCGGTTCGTTAAGCCACCTGCCTCGCGTTTTTCTCCGCGTTTGACCACTCCGGATCGCCATGACCGCCCCTGACGTCGTCCCCATCCGCACCGCCCTGATCAGCGTCAGCGACAAGCTCGGTCTGTCCGACTTGGCCGCCGGGCTGCAACGTGCCGGTGTCGCGATCTACAGCACCGGTGGCACCCGCCAACACCTGGAACAATCCGGAATCGAGGTCCATGACGTCGCCGAGTACACCGGGTTCCCCGAGATGCTGGACGGCCGCGTCAAAACGCTGCACCCCAAAATCTTCGGCGGCATCCTGGCGATTCGCGACCGTGACGATCACATGGACGCGATCGACGAACACGACATCATCCCGTTCGATTTGGTGGTGGTGAACCTGTACCCGTTCGCCGCAACTGCCGCGCGACCGGGCGTTAGCCGCGAAGAATGCGTCGAGCAGATCGACATCGGCGGGCCCAGTCTGGTTCGTGCCGCGGCCAAGAACCACAACGATGTTGCCGTCGCGACCAGCCCGCAACAGTACGGCGAGCTACTGGCCCAAATGGACGAAGTCGGCGGCACGGCGCACCAGTTTCGAAGCCAGCTTGCGGCCGATGCGTTCGAACACACCGCTGGCTACGACCGCGCGATCGCCGATTTCATGCGAGGCGAACCACTGGGCGGTGAATTCCCGGCCAGTTTGAGCATGACGCTTCGCCGCAAAACGCAGTTGCGTTACGGCGAAAACCCACACCAACGGGCCGCCTTGTATGTCGACCCGAACGTGCGAAGTGCGAACCTCGTCTCGGCTCGACAAATCAGCGGCAAAGAACTGTCGTACAACAATCTGCTAGACCTTGATTCGGCGCTTGAGATTGTTCGTGGCTTTGGCGGACCAGCCGTTTCCGTCATCAAGCACAACAACCCTTGCGGTGCGGCGACGGACATCAAGCTTGCCCGGGCATGCCGTAAAGCACTCGCCGGCGACCCGCTAAGCGCCTTCGGCAGCGTGCTGGGATTCAACCGAACCGTTGACAAAGAAACGGCCGAACTACTTTGTGAACCGGGATTGTTCATCGAAGCGATCGTGGCACCGGACTTCGAAGCCGAAGCCGTCGGGTTGCTGACCAGCAAACCGAAGTGGCGTGACAACGTCCGGTTGATGCAGGTCGGGCGCTTGGATACGCCGCCATCGTCGATCCAACGTCGATTCATTTCCGGTGGAGTCTTGGTGCAAGATGCCGACCGCATGACCAGTTCCATGTTGCAGTGGAAAACAGTCACCGACACCAAGGTTGTCGACGAACTGTGGGACGACGTTTCGTTCGCCTGGGAAATGGTCCGACACGTCAAGAGCAACGCGATCGTGCTTGCCAAAGACACGTCGCTAATCGGCGTCGGCGCAGGCCAAATGAGCCGCGTCGACAGCGTCGAGATCGCGATCGACAAAGCCGGCGATCGAGCCCAGGGTTCCGTGCTGGCTTCGGACGCGTTCTTCCCGTTCCCCGACTCGATCGAAGCCGCCGCCGACGCCGGTGTTGTCGCCGTGATCCAACCCGGCGGATCGCGCCGCGACGACGAAGTGATCGAGGCTTGCAACCGGTTCAACCTGCCTTTGGTGCTGACAGGACGCCGGCACTTTAAGCACTAAATGACAATTCTGGACAAGATCATCGACCAAACGCGGGTCACGATCGAAACGGATCGTGCCCGCGTGCCTGCGTCGGCACTCGAGTCGATGCTTGCCGATTTGCCAGCTTGCCGCGACTTTCACGGCGCACTTGCCGCCGGTGATGATGTTCAGTTGATTGCCGAAGTCAAAAAAGCCAGCCCGTCGGCAGGATTGATCCGCAAAGACTTTGACCCCGCGACTTTGGCCAAGTGCTATGCCACCGGTGGCGCCGCCTGCATCAGCGTGCTGACCGACGCGCCATTCTTTCAAGGATCGCTTGAATACCTGAAACAGGTCCGTGCCGCAGTCGACTTGCCGCTGTTACGAAAAGACTTCATCGTCGATCGATACCAGCTGCTGCAAGCCCGAGTCGTCGGCGCCGATTGCGTGCTATTGATCGCCGAATGCTTGACGCCAAGCGAGCTGAAACGACTGCACGACGAAGCGGCGGAACTGGGTTTGCAAACGTTGATCGAGCTCTACGAGCCATCCAATCTGGATGCGGTCCTGGCGACGGGAACTCGTTTGGTTGGCGTCAACAATCGAGATCTGAAAACATTCAAAACGTCGCTCTCGCACACCTTGGATCTGCGCCCGTCGATTCCTGACGATCGGTTGTTGGTCGGCGAAAGCGGCATTGTTACTCATGAAGATGTTTTGATGCTCGGCCGGGGCGGGGTCAAAGCGGTGCTGGTCGGCGAGTCATTGATGCGACAAAGCGACGTGACCGCAGCAACGCGACGATTGCTTGGACGTACGAATGGCTAGCCGTTTTGTGGTCGGCGACCGCCGATATGCGATCATCGCGTTTTTCATTTTCGCGCTCGGCGTTTTTTTGACGGCCGCCAGAACGGTCAAGCAGTATCAAACGCCTGGCCCGTTTGATCCCTCACGCCAAGGGATGTGCGACTTTCACAACGGAATCTATTTCCCCACCCGCGCGGTGCTGGACGGCATCAGCCCCTATGGCGCCGACTACGCCGCCGCCAACCCCGTCGCCCGCCAGATTCCGTTCTTCCTGCCTTCGATCTTGGTGTTGCATACGCCCTGGGTCGTGATGCCGTTGCACGTTGCCGAAGTCACGTACTTTCTGTTTTCGCTGTTCATGATCATCGCGATCGGTGCGGTCGTTTCCGCATCCATCGGGCGACCGATTCGTGCCGACTTGACGTTGGCCGTCGCGGCGGCGCTGGTGTTTTCTCGTGGCGGACACATCACTTTGTTTGACGGGTACTTCACGTTCGAATTGGTGTTGGCGACCTACTTGGCGATTCACTGGGGCGACCGACGACCGTGGCGGGCGGCGGTAATGCTGGCAGTCGTCGCATCCAAGCCGACTTACATCTTGCCGCTCGGTTTCATAATGCTGGCACGCGGCAATGTGAAAGCGATCATCATCGGCGCCGTGCTCAGCATCGTCGCCGCGGGAATCCCGTTTGCCTGGATTGCCTATCACGAAGGCGAAGGGGACATCGGCCGCGGCATCGAGATCCTGCGCAACGACTTCACAGAGTCTCAAGAGATTCACCGCGCCCAAGACGACGAGTCGCCCGTGTTTTCATGGACGCGAGTCGACGCACTGGCCGTGGTCGCCAAATGGGCGGGCAAAGATCCGAAGGAAGCGGCCCACCTGGTCGCGATGTTCGTTTTCCTGATCCCGTCGATGTTGCTGCTTCACCAGCGGCGACGGGCCGGATTGGACGACGGGTTGGTGGGTGTCACGGGCGCGTTGATTCTGTTGACTTCGTTAGTCAGTCTCTATCACCAATCCTATGACACCATGCTGATGGTCGGCCCGCTCGCCGCCGTGCTGATGAAAACGCCTTCGTCATGGGCGTCGATCTCTGGATTTTGGCGACTGGCGTTGGTCGGCCTATGGTCCGTTCCGCTGTTCAATTACGTCTCGACACGAATGATCATGGGGCGGATCGACGTCGGTCCCATGGGGGTTCGAGTGCTGACCAGCATCAATGGTGTGTGTTTGGCTGCGGGCTTGGTCATTTTGGTGGCCATATTGGTGCAAAAAAGGCCGACGCAACCAGGTGCTTAAGGGTGTTTCGGGCGACGCTGCAAAAAGTGTTGAAAAGTTCACCATGTAAAGTCTTGTGGAAGCGGGTTGTAGCAATGACACTGGAAATTCCACGAAGGAATCACCCCCCGATTGCCTCAGCTTGCTTCATTCGACACCCGCCTTCGACCCCACACCGGTTGGCTCAGGCCCACCCTTCTAAACATGAATCACGATCCGACCGGCCCGGAAACCCAGCAACAAGTCACTTCGCAAGTCGAATCCAATCATGAATCACGCGATTCGATTCGGTTTCGCCCGTCGAAGGTGTTCATGGCATTGCCGGCCTATAACGAAGAAGAAGCACTGCCAGAACTGCTAGAGCGGATCGGCGAAGCGTTCGCGGACAGCGGATTGCCCTACGAAGTCATCATCGTCGACGACGGCAGCAAGGACGACACGGCGAAAATCGCTTCACAAATGTCGTTTCAAATGCCGATCCACCTGGTC
The DNA here is from genome assembly GCF_007860125.1 of Rubripirellula tenax. Taxonomy (NCBI): domain Bacteria; kingdom Pseudomonadati; phylum Planctomycetota; class Planctomycetia; order Pirellulales; family Pirellulaceae; genus Rubripirellula; species Rubripirellula tenax. Next base: position 516,318 of record NZ_SJPW01000002.1, on the reverse strand, counting down.
CAACACGAAGTCAATTCGGGCCTGGGCGTCACCATTCGTGACGGTCTTCGCGAAGCCGTCGACCGGGCGGGCGAGCGTGACATCATCGTCACGATGGACGCCGACAACACGCATCCCCCCGGGTTGATTGAACGGATGGTGGGCATGATTCACGAAGGTTGTGACGTGGTTATCGCATCGCGTTTCCAACCGGGTGCTCGCGTCATCGGCGTGCCGTTTGAGCGGCATATCTTGTCGATCGGTGCCCGTGTGCTATTCACATCCCTGTTCCCGACTCGTGGCGTTCGCGATTACACATCGGGTTACCGGGCCTATCGTGCATCGGTGATCCGCCAAGCATTTGCCGAACACGGCGACAATTTCGTCGGCGAAAAGGGCTTTTCCTGCATGGCCGACGTTCTGTTGAAGTTGCGTAGCCAAGGCGTCATGTTCGGTGAAGCACCGCTACGTCTGCGTTACGACCAAAAGGGTGGCGACAGCAAGATGCAAGTCTTCAAGACCATCTGGTTGACACTGAAACTGCTCGGCCGTCACCGCGTCGGGAAGAACTAGTTGTGACCGAATCGAATGCGAACGGCGCCCCGCGACGGACATGGTTGGTCGTCGGCGGTGGCGTTATGGGGCTGAAGATCGCCCGCGATCTGATCGGACGCGGCCAAGACGTCACGATTGCCGAATCCGCACCCGTGATGGGCGGATTGACCAGTGCCTGGCAATTGGGCGATGTCGTCTGGGATCGCTTCTATCACGTCACCTTGCTGAGCGATTCGAAGCTGCGTGACGTGCTGTCCGAAATCGGACTCGAAAACGAGATCGATTGGGTCGAAACCAAGACCGGGTTCTATGCCGGCGGCAAGCTGCTTTCGATGAGCAATACGGCCGAATTCCTGAGGTTTCCACCGTTGTCGATGATCGAGCGACTGCGTCTGGGTGGAACGATTTTCTACGCTTCGAAGATCAAGAGCTGGCGGCGACTCGAGAAGCTATCGGTCGAAAAATGGCTTCGTCGCTGGTCGGGTAACGGCGCGTTCGAAAAGGTCTGGTTGCCCCTCCTGAAGGCCAAGCTGGGCGACGCCTACAAACAAACATCGGCGGCTTTCATTTGGGCGCACACCGCCCGGATGTACAAAGCCCGTCGCAGCGGTGCGAAAAAGGAAATGTTCGGTTACGTGCCGGGGGGGTACGCACGGATTCTGGATCGCTGGGTCGAGGTGCTGACTCAAAAGGGACTGAAGGTGATGACATCGTCGCCGGTCACCAGCGTCGTCCGCGTCGACGACGGCCCCGGTCTGGACGTCACCTTTGCCGGCGGCGAATCCCAACGATTCGACAATGTCGTTTCGACGATCGCATCGCCGCTGATCGCCCGCTCTTGTGACGAGCTCACGGACACCGAAAAGTCAAAGCTCGAAGCGATTCGCTACCTCGGCGTCGTCTGTGCGTCGATGCTGCTGAAAGAACCGATCAGCCCCTACTACGTCACCAACATCACCGACACCTGGGTACCGCTGACCGCGGTGATCGAGATGTCAACGATTGTGAACCCGGACACTCAACTGGGCGGCAACCACTTGGTGTATTTGCCCAAGTACCTGCCGGATGACCACGAAGGCCTCAACGAGACCGACGACGACTACAAAGAAAAGTGTTTGTCGACGCTGGAAAAGATGTACGATTATTTTTCACGCGACAACGTGCTCGATTTCAAAGTCGCTCGGGCGAAGTACGTCGCCGCGTTGGCTACGATCGACTACAGCACCCAACTGCCACCGATCGTGACAAGCGTCCCCGGCTTCTATGCGCTCAACTCGGCGCACATTCTCGAAGGCAACTTGAACGTCAACGAGACGATCACGTTGGGCGAGACGAAACTGACCGACGAAGTCTGGCCCGATTTCTTAGCACGAGCCAAAACGGACCAGCCCGTCACCGACCTGCAACAGGCCTAACGGGATCTCGTCGCCTTCCTTCAACGAGGACTCGACGGCATGTTTCATGGGGGGGCTGATACAGTTGCGGTTCCAGATCAGTATCCGGGGTCCAGATCAGTAACCGGCGTAGTTTCGTTGACCATCGCAGCCTGACACGGCCGCGAGCTGACTTCCGTCACGTGTCGTCAGCGTCGGGCCGTTGCTACTTCGATTAGTTCCACAACTTCGATACGTCGCCCGCCAGAAGGTCGAGAACGTCGATCGAGTCATCGTTGCTATCAGTGGTCTCGCCTTCCGCGGACGCGGTTGATGAACCGGCGACTGGTTGACCGGTTGCCGATGTGTCGGCGATCAACGCTTCGCCACTCAGATCAGCGAAGACGGCGTCACTGGCGGCATCCGAACTCAGATCGGTTGCTGTTGATCCGAGCGACTGAGCGACAATCGATTCACCCTCACCACCGGCACGAAGGCTGTTCGATTGACGCGCCAGGTAGTTGATGACCTGCAATGCGTCCAGAGCCGATACGCGAGCGTCACCATTGACGTCGGCAAAGAAGCTTGGTGCCGTTGCACTTCCTTCTTCGCCTTCGCCGGATGGCGAAGTCACTCGGCTCATCGCATTGATGATCAACAATGCGTCGATCGGCGAAACAGCACCGTCGTTGTTGACATCCTGGGCCAGCGTGGGGTTCTGGAACGCGAACGGGTTCGTCACTGTTCCGGCACCGACGTTGATCACTAACTTGTCGTATCGAATTCTCGAAACGTCGATCGGATCGTCTTCGTTGAATAACAATGTGTCTTGGAATGGGAACGAATCAGCGGGCGACCCGATGACTTCGGCGGTTCCCGGTGCGATCGCATCGAAGAACAGCGTTGCCAGGCGCGCGGGGTTGTTGCCCGATGCACCGTCGTTAAGCAGCGTACCGAATTCGTTGATGATGCCCAATCGCGACGCCGTTCCGACACCCGCGTCGGCCACGAAACCGGGACCGAACGAAACATCAAAGTTGAACTCGTCGCTTGCATCGGTGTCGGCCGGGCGAATCACGCCTTGGCTGTAAAGCACGTCCAAGTAACCCGCGAACACATAAGTCGCACCGAAGCTGCGCAGATCTTCCACGTCGATACGGACACCGAATCGATCGCCCGCGTTGACCGTTGTGATTGGCGTGACACCGTCGGCACCGACCAATTGGAAATCGAATGCGACGTCGGCATTGGCGCTGGCGTTGCCCAGTGCCAAAGTGACTTCGGCTGTACTGCGGATGTTGTCGTCGGTGACGATCACATACGTGAATCGTTCCAAGCCGTTCGCATTCGCGTTGGCACGGTAGCTGACAAAGTCATCGTTCAAGTTGGCCGGCGTACCGTTGTCATCGATGAATGCGTTACCGAGCGACGGGTTGGTCACCAAACCGAATTCGCGAATCGTTCCGGTCGGGCCGAGGTTGTCATTGCCAAGGACGTCGATGACGCTGCGATCGAGCGTGTTGGCGTTGATCAATTGACCGTTGCTATCGCGTCCATCGGGGAACGAGTCATCGATTGCCGACGAGAAGTTTCCATTGGGTTGAACGATCAACAGTTCGGTACTACCGAGACGGAGCTGGTTGACCAACAACGCGACATCGGATGCCAGAACCGTGGTTTCGCTTTCGATGTCGTCAGCCGGATTGCTTGCGAATTGAGCCACACCGGGCGCGACCGCTCTCATACGGATCGTGAACAGTTCGGCCGGGCCGGCATGTTGGACTTGGCCGGTGATCTGTTGAACGCCACCGACTTCATCAATCAGTCCGGGCGTTTGTGCGTTTGCACGTTGCAGGCCGTCGGCACGCGAGAACAAAGGTCCGAACGTGATATCGAACGGAAAGTCATCGCTGCCATTCGTGTCCAACGTCGACACCAATTCGTCGGTGTAAAGCAGATCCATGAACGCCGATGCGACGCCTTCGGGATTGGCGAAGGTACGCAGGTCTTCAACCGAGACGCGGACCAAGAATTCTTGGCCGACTTGAACGTTTGTGATCGGGGTGTTGATGTCCGTCGGATCGAAGATGCCGATCGAAAATGCGACGACATCGTCGCTTCGTGATCCGGGTAACAAGTTGATCGTGACGGTGGCACTGCTGATCGAACCGGCCGAGTCTTGAATGCTGTACGTGAATTCTTCGGTGCCGGTGAAACCGGGCTGCGGCGTGTAACGCAGCGATTGACCGCCACCGATAATTTGAATGTTCCCGCCGTTGCTTCCCGGCGTGACACTGGTGATCGAAATGCCGCCGGACAGGCTGGGCACGTCATTGTCCAAAACATTCAACGGGCGTTGCGAGGAGTCTTGGGCGATTTCGAACGAATCGTCCACTGCGATCGGCACGTTGGACTGGAACGTCACGTTGACCACTGCGGTGGCCGTCGATCGGTTTCCGAATTGGTCAACGACCGTATACGTGAACACGTCACGACCCGTGAAACCGTTCGGTGGAGTGTAAAAAATCGACATCTGATCGTTCGATCGGACGACTTGTCCAACCGTTCCAGCCGTGTTGAGGCTGTCGATGCGAAGCGTGTTGTCGGTGGTTTGGAAATCGTTGGCGAGTACGTCTAGGTTGTTCGACAACGTGTTGCGAGCAACAGAGAACGCATCGTTGTTGGCAATCTCGGCCGCGTTGAGAATCGGGAACTGATAATCTTCGACTTCGCCCGAGTTCGCGAACCCGGTCGGGCCCAATCCCGACGTTTGGCTCAAACGGAAACGAACGAACGTCGATCCGACGCTGGCGTTCGCGGGAACATTGACGGTCACATCCATCGCCTGGGCAACGGTGCCGGCGGCGACGGGCAAGTTCGTCGCGAATTGCTCGCCGACGTCAAGGAAGTCACCGTCGCGGTTGAAGTCCATGAAGCCTTGCAGGAACGCCGGAACGCCGGTCGTATTGGTCGCTGTCACGCGGAACGTCGCCGCATCGCCGGGGCCAAGTGGCGACAGCAAGACGACGCCGTCTTCGTCATCGACCGTGCCCGTGGTGTCGTCACCACTTGCGTTCGTCGACGGTTGCCCGTTGGTTTCGCGGTCGACGGTCGCACCCAAGCGAAGCCCGTCGATGATGCCGTGTCCGGCACCGTTGGCCGCGTTGGTGGTACCGTAGGTGTCCGGTGCGTCGCCAAAGTCACGGGTCGGCAACAATCCAAAGTTGGCCGGCGTGTTGACGATCGTGTTGCCGTCGGCGATGACGACATTGGTTCCGTCGAACGTCACCGTGTACTCACCGGCACTTGGCAATGTCGGCGAGAAACCAGCCGTCACCACTTGCCGAACCGTGTAGGTACCTGCGCCAGGTAGAGCAAGCGTGTAACGACCCGACGCATCGGTTCGCGTGTTGGGTTCGCCCAAGTCGGGACGATCGTCGCCGTCCAGATCCAAATACATGTAGACGCCGGCGATACCGCCTTCGCCATTGTCGATCACACCGTCGCGATCGTTATCGGCAAATACGGTGCCCGACAAACCCGAACTGGTTTGGCCGAGACCGAAGTTCAGCGCGACCGTCGATGTGGATGTCACCGTCACTTCGACACGACCGGCCGTCGTCAGGGTTTGACCGGCAGGCGGATTGACGATGATGTTGAACGTTCCCGATCCGGTCGAAAGTCGATAGGTGCCGTCGGCACCCGTGACAGCACGCGGTTCGGAAGCGTCGAGGGTTCGGTTATTGTTCAAGTCGGCATAGACCGTGACGCCGGCAACGCCAGCATCGCCGGTCGGCGAACCATCACCGTTGGCATCGCGGAAAACGCGTCCGCCAACGCCACCCAGGATGCCGCCATCGGTCGTCGTAACGACGGTACCAGTTCCCAGGGTCTGTGACAAAGTTAACGCCGTTTGGTTGAAACCGAACAATCCTTCGCCTCGCGAAAATTCGTCGGTAACAAAGTCAACATTTCGATCGTCGACGGTTCCAAAGATACCGTCGGGACCCGATCCAATGATTTGAGCGAAGTCCGCACCGGGACCTTCGTCCATGATGTTGATGATCGTGTTGGCGCTGGTCGTGTGCCGCATGCCGAAAGAGTGACCGGCTTCGTGCGAGATCAAAAACGCCAAGAATTTGCTCATCGCATCGACGACGCTGGCCGACGGATCGCGATCTGGATCGTCGGCAATGTCAAACACCGAATCGAGCGCACCGATCACGATGTCATCAAGGCTAAAGTTTCCGATGTCAAGCGTCGACGAAATTCCGATGGTATTGATCTCGATATCGTCGACAGTACCGCCCAAAATGACGCGGCTGACCAACGGATTGAAACCAGGATCGGCGTGGTCGCGACTATTCAGAATCGTAACACCGAAGTCACCGGGATTCCCGGTCGTGTCGAAATCGCCGTTATTACCACTGACGCCTAACTGACCAAACATCCGCTTGGTTTCGACGATCGTTTGATCGATCAGTTCGTTGAGAGCAGCGAAATTTGTTTCTTCAAGTCCTAGCAACGGCAGCGATTGCTGCAGCGAAGGAATTCGCACGACACCGCCGGACGGGTCGCCGAACACGGTGCGCGGATAAAAACCACCGTCGAAGTCGATGAAGATGATCTGTTCCGAGCCCACGGGGAACGACTCGATGATAGGGCGATAGGCTCGCAGCCCCATCGTGTACGAACCAGTGATGTCGATCGGCGAGACAGTGATGAAGTAAGTACCGTCTTCAGGAATGACCTGTGCAACGATAGCGTTGCCATTCGTCTGTAACGGCGAATCCGTTGGGTACCCAATCCCTTGGTTCGAATCGGCTGCGTAAAGAAGGCGTCCGAATTGGTTGGAGACCGTTATCGAACCGGCCGCACCGGTCACTGCGATGTCAAGAATGTCGCCGGCTCGCAAATCGACCCGGTAGGTGTCCAAATCGCTGATCAGGCTCGGCGGAATGGACTGCGAGAAACCGAGGGGAAGCGTTCCCGTCACGTCGATCGTGTCCTGTTGGCCTGCTCCGGTGCCCAGCGGAATGAACTGAGCCTGGGTGAAGAAGTCGTTGCTGTTCGGGTTCAGCGTGCCTTCCTGTTCCAGAACCGGCGCTGCGATCACCGTCCCGATGTTCCGCGGCGCCGTGTAGATCGGCACACTGGCCGGCAGGCCGGCAGCCAACAGTTCGCGTTTTTCCAAGCCTTCGACCGTCAAACGCCGCTTACGGTTTTTTTGACCAGCGGCTTGGCGACGAGATTCTTTAGAATTCAATTCGTTTCGTTTGATCATCGAGGGTCTCTACCAAACTGAAGACCAACAACCGCCTGCGGGCGCTGGACCGATCGACTTGGGGTGGATGAACGGAGTGACGGTGTTAATTCTGCCAAAAATCCGCGACAAGGCAATCGAATCCTCCTGCGAATGCCTGGAAACAGTTTTCTAGCGTTACGGGACCAATGGTTTTTGGCGTCATGGACTAGCATCGGCCGAAACATTCTCTTTCGTTTGCCAAATGGCCATTGCCGTCTTATTCGGACCAGTGCCTCCCCATTCGGAAGCAGGAAAAATGGGAAGGCTGCGAGGTTTTGATAAGATGCAGCTGCGATTCTAGTTGCACCCCTACGAGTGTCAACGAACCGCACCTTCTGGGACGCGGTAGCCTAGTCAAAGTTCCAGGCCACACCAGCAAAATCGTCGAAACCGGAAACGTTGTGCCGTTTGCGTGGACGGGCGTTTGATTTAGAAATCGACACAAACGACGAAAAACCCGTCCCTGGACTATACCGAGGACGGGTTTTCGAATTTTCACCGATTTTTGTTATTCCACCGCTGATCTTGGACGATTCGAGGCGGCGACAACCGTTACCAAAGGTACTCGGCACCGAACGAGAAGCCGTTGAGTACCAGCGAATCAAACTCGATCCCAGGTCGTGAGACGTTCTGGGTGCTGACTGCATTGTTGATGAATTCGCGATTGAATTCCGGGTTGCCCACCTCGTCGATCGCGATCAGGTAGTAAGCCGATCGGAGGGTCCACGAGTGGCTCAGTCGGTAAGCCAGTTGCGACGAGAACTCAACCGCAAAGGTGCCTTCATCTTGGCGGAACGCGTCCGAAGCCAGGGCGACCGAGTTTGATCCGATGTTGTATCGGCGGCGAGCCTCGTTCTTTAACCATGCACCCTTCAATTCAACACCGAGTTGGATACCGGGGGTCATGTTGTACCAAAGGTCACCCCCAATCTGGGCACCCAGCATGCTGTTCTGGACGCTGTCGCTGGCATTGAAGAACCGCAGGGTCGGGTCGATCACCGAATCTCCGGCTGCTCCGTTTCCGCCTTGGGTGCCGTCATCGGTCAGGCCGACGATGTCCAGGCCCAAGGAGTTGTCGTAGCGAAGGTATCGCAGTCCGGCCAACCATGATCCTTGGAATCGGCAGTATGGGCCGACGGTACGGCGACGATAGTTGATCTCACCGCTGTGGAAACTGGCGTTATTGGTGACACGTTGCGAGATCGAACGGTCGGTGTCGTCGAAGCCACCCGTAGGGTTCGTTCCGAACTCGCTGATGAAGGAATACAGGTCGGCACCCGAGCTCAAGATGAAAGGTTGGTTGCCTGGGCTGACTCCGACAAGCGGGTTCGGGTCAAACGCAGTGTTGGGAATCAAAACGGCGGGCGAGCTGGCACTTGCCGAGCCGTTCCATTCTTGGCCGCCCATGTACGTTCCTTCGATGCTGCCACCGACGCCGAAGATCAAAGCACCCGACAAACGGGCACCGGCTTCGATTCCGTCTTCGACAATGTCGCCGGCCGAGATCACTGGGGTTCCGCCCGGACCGCTACCACGTTGTGTGATGACGTTGGTGCCGATACCCGATGTCGAGCGATCCAAGAACAATGCTTCGGCCGAAATGTCATACCATCGTTGGGCACATTTGCCCGCTTCGGTATACGGTGCCAAAGCACCCAACAAGCCCGCCAGCGATCGACCACTGAACATCTGACATGCTTCGCAACCGTCGCCGCGACAGAAGATACACAAGTGACGCAGCCCCGAGAGCTCTCCGTCACCACCGTGCATCTTGCCCAGCACACCGCCGGCCAGAACGCCACCGCTCATGCCACAAGCACCGGTGCCGCCGCACGCACCACCGCATGCTCCGTCACAGCCGCCATACATGGATCCGCCGTAGACCGATTCGCCGTACATGCCGGGGGCCATGGAATAGCCTCCGCCGCCGCTGCAACAACCGCTGTCACAGCCGCCGCTGCCGGAACTGTCACAGTCGCTGCCGCCCAAGAATCCGACCTGCTGGACGGATGTCTGTGGTGCGTATCCGACCGGTTGGCCGTAGCCCGCTTGGGCGTTCACGCCGCTTAGCTGCGGGACATGGCCCGGTCCTGCTTGAGCGGCATAGCCGGTCCGTTGAACGGGTCCCGACGATGTCAGCCCGGCAATCGCTCCCGGCGGCATCTGGCCGCTTGCTGGCATCACAAAGCCGCTGGCTTCATAGTCCAGATCGGCGTTCATGGCGCGAGGAGGTTGAGCGGAGGCAGGTCGATTCTCCAAGGATACGCAGGTGACCAGCGTCACTGCGGCGACCAAGATTGTGATTGATTTCATTTGAGTCATTCGTTGCATCGCAAACGTCTCCGCCTCGCTAGGGGCCGGTTTTTTAACTGGCGGAAACGGAAGTTACTGAGGCCATTGCGGTCGATCGAGAATCCGATTCCGATCGGCCGGCCGTTCAGAACAACCGCTCCAGGCGGAACTATCGGCACGATCGGCCCCCGAGATTCGGTTATTCCGCCAGATCCGAGTAGGAAAACTTTGCGGGCCGCAACTCAGAGAGTGCCCCCGATGGGATAAAATCGTTCGATTCACGGCCTTTGAATCACTTTTCCTCGCAAACGGACCGAAACCGTGCTCGATCGAAAAACCATCGAATCGACGCTCCAACAAATCCGCGACGGAGAACTTTCGACCGACGAGGCGACCGATTTCCTGCTGGAACTGGACTCAGCGGCCGTCCACGATTCTCCCACAGCGACTTCGAACGACCCTCACGCTGAATCGGAATCGATCGCATCGATCGTGGCTCGATTAGGCCCGCCGCCCGCGGAGATCGTCGAAACATGGCGCCGTCAATTGATCTCGATCGCAGCCGAACACGAATCCGAAACCGGTCAACCGATAGCCGGGATCGAGTCCGCCGATTGCCAATTGATCAGCGACGGCCGGTTGATGTGGAAGGGTCACGTCGCCATGCCACCCGCATCCGACGCCCCCGCGATTTCCATTAGCCAAGTTTCACGCGATTCCGTCGAAGCATTCGGGCGTCCATGGCACGCCGAGTCCGATTTCAAACGCGTCGAAATCGAAAACCCAGAAGCCGAAGCGGACGCCGAACAACTCGAGCCCTCGTCGCCTAAGCCCTCGTCGCCTAAGCCCGATGCGCCACGTCCTGCCACTCGGGACCCCAAACCGCCGACCGGCGTTGGGAAACGATGGTTCGTCCGCGCCGCCACCGCTGCTGCACTGCTTGCCTGCATCGCGGCAAGTTACTTCATCGTCAACAGCGCGATGAAGCCGGAAACGGTCGCCGTCAAATCATCCAAGTCGGCGGCAGCCAGAAAAACGCCGCCGCGCAACACCGTCGACATCTTCGACTTTTCGTCCGAACCGACGGCCGAAGACTTGGAAACGTTTGAATCGATGACCGAATCCGAATTGGCGACGCTGGAAAGAGAAACGCAAGTCGAAATGGAAGCCGACGCCAAGTCGCTTTCGCTCGATGCGTTCATGCCCGCGACGGCGATGTTCTCGCCCGCATCGAACTCGAACACATCGAATTCAAACGAAGCCTCCATCACGAATCCAGCACTTGCACCGGAGCCACCCGAGGAAAGCGTCACGGATGAAACCCGTGCCAACACCGACACGCCTGCAGCGATGCACACGGCCGATTTGGACAGCGACGATGGCACAGCGCCGCCCGAATCGGAACAGCAAACAGTCGTTGCTCCATCGGCCGGAAGTGTCGCCGTCGCCATCGAACGAACACCGACCATCAGCGAAGTCGATTCCGTGGCTCCGTTTTCGATCGGACCTCGACTGGGCGAATCACTGAGTCTTGATTTCCCATATGACGTGCCCCTAAAAATGGAAACCGTTGGCGACGAAACCTACAACATCGTCGACACACGAAAGGCGAACGCTATCGCAACGCTCACGTCGACCGACGACGGTTTGACGATGGCGTGGACGGCGCCGTCGGCCACCTCATCGAGTGCGTCGATGATCGTGCATGGACGCTTGAAAGACGGGTCCGGCGGCAGTCTTTTCTTGCGGCCCGTTGTGGAAGCGGAGCCGTTCCGATTGCGTCTCGATACGCCCGATTCGATGCCGACGTGGAATTTGGAAGCCCCCATTCCGCCTCGCGTCGCGAAGATTTCCGTCGACATTGAACTGCCCAAAGACGTGGAAATCACGTGGGCCGAAACGATCCAGCCCGATCAAATCCGCCGCGCTCGCGGTATGGCGGTTTTGATGTACCAGGACAACGAGAACGTCGCCTTGGGTGTGCGGATGGACATCCGATGCAGTCGAAAATTGCAATGCCGAATGCGGTTCGCGGGCCGACTCGATTCGTCAATGCCCTGGAATATCGTGTCCCGTTCCGGGCTCGAAACGTTCGCGGACCAGTTGGCGTATCAATCCGAATTGGTCGCCCGCGAAGCAACCCGATTAGACGGCGTCTACGAGATCGCCAATTCGTTGGGCCGCCGAGTGATCAAGATGAAACAGACGCGCAACGACGCGCTGGCCGAAAACATTCGCACGACCCTGAGACGAGTCGCCGAACTCGAATCCCTCGTCGCGGCGGTCGAATTAGAGGCGAAGCTAAAGCTGCGAGTCTGGATCGACTGGCCCGATACTCAGCAGACCATTTTAACAATGGACTAACGACTTTCCCTACGGCAACTTGGAAGTCGGCTCAGGATGGTTCCTAACGAGTTGCTTCCGTACAGATTCTAAGTCGACACCAGCTCGTCAAAGCTGTGCAGTTCCAACGCGAGCGTTGCCGCTTGACCGGGTGCGACCGCAACCGCGCCGATGAAACCGGGCCGAGGTGCGACGCAGTAAAACTGCCATTGCCGATCGCTTTCCAGTTTCGGGTCGAGCATCCGAATTTTGGGGCTATCCGATTCGATTTCCTCAAACGCGAAATCGGCGAGCGGCGTTTGCAAACCCGTGCCGATCGCTTTGATGAACGATTCTTTCAAAGTCCAAATTCGCAGGAACGCCGCGCGGCGGGCGTCGCCGGTTCCACACGTTTTCAAGAATTCGATTTCGGGTTTCGAAAAATAACGGTCGGCCAGTCCCGGATCGGTCCGTCGATCCAGCCGTTCGATGTCCACGCCGACCAACGAATCGGGACGGTCAGCGATGCCGCACATCACCAACCCGTCGGTGTGAGCCACGTTGAACGGACGCCGCGCCGTGTCGGGTTCGATCACAAACGGTTTACCGTACGTTTCGATGTCGAACCGAATCGCGTCCGGCGGGATTCCGTTGGCACCCAATAATTGCCGCGCCATCCCACGGCCGATCACGTGTTGATTGCGGCTGGTCGGTTGGCGAAACCTGTCCGCGCGTTGGCGTTCGGATTCGTCAAGCCAACTCTCGCAGTGACGCTCGATCGGGCCGGCCGGACCCGACGAGCTGGTCGCGTGCCAAACTCGCACAGTTTCGGTGTTGGGTGGGTCGGAAGTCATATCGGCAAACGGGTTTTCGGAATCGCCAAACGGTTCAATCGGCAAAACAAGAGTTACTGATCATGTCGCTGCAATGCGAGTTTCTTCAAGCCGACTGTTTTTGGCTACCGCCGAGCGCCGATCGAATCATCCATGGTATGGCAACTCTGCATCGCGATGGCCGAAGTCCAACGGTCACAATTCCTGGCGGTTGCCGGTTTTGTGATGCTGGGGTGGGTGCTTGCCCGGCGGACGCTGCGAAATCGCAAGCGGGTCAACCAAGATACCAGGGCTGCCAACAAAGAACTGCACCGAATCCGAACGTCAAAACCGTCGGCGTTGCCGCTGGCCGATGCGCCGCCGGAGACCCAGCGGTGGCAGGTCGCCCTGTTCGACACCCAGCGCGAACTGAAGGCCGAACTCGACACGCGGATCGTGATCGTGCAAACGCTGCTGCGCCAAGTTGACGCTAAAATTCGGCACCTCAGTGAATTGCAGGGTCGACCCGAGATCGAACCGGCAGCCGACCCCGCCGGCGATCGTCGCCACGAAATCGAAGCGATGGTCATGAGCGGTCACACCGCCGAAGAAATCGCCAAGGCGATGGGATTGCCGATCGGCAACGTCGAAATGACGATCGCCACGGTGCGAGTCGGCTAAGACTCTCGCCGAACGTCTCGTGCATCGATACACTTCACCCCATGGAAGTGATCACCTTGCAATCGGGAAGCAGCGGCAATTGTGTTTTCGTCGAAGCCGACGGAGTTCGATTGCTATTTGACGCGGGCATCAGTGCTCGCCAAGCCGAACTTCGGTTGGCCCAGCACGGTCGCGACATCTGTGACATCGACGCCCTGGTCATCTCGCACGACCACCGTGATCACTCCACCGGCATCGGCACGTTCCATCGCAAATTCGGGCTGCCGGTCTACGTCACGGCGAAGACTTTCCAAGAAGTTCGCCGGCGAATCAAGATTGGTCCGGTCAGCGACCTGCGTCACTTCGTGGCCGGCGACACGCTCTCGTTTGGTCCGGTCAAAGTTGAAACCCATTCGACGCCTCACGACGCGGCCGATGGAGTCGTATTCGTCGTCGAAGACTCACAGCATCGGTTCGGATTGCTGACCGATCTGGGTCACGTGTTTGAAGGACTGGGCGAACTGATGTCGACGCTCGACGCAGTGTTGATCGAAAGCAATTACGACCCCGACATGCTGGACCGCGGTCCGTATCCTGAATTTTTGAAGCATCGCATTCGAGGCCCCAAGGGACACTTGTCCAACCTCGACTGCGCGATGCTGTTGAAGAAAGCCGTCCGCGATCGGTTGCGATGGGCGTGCCTGGGACACCTGTCCGAAACGAACAACGATCCCGAAGTCGCGATGCGAACGCACCACGAAATCCTGGGTGCCGAGTTCCCCCTGCGCTGTGCCGACCGAAAGGCAGCGTCAACAAAGATGCTGATCGGCGACCACCAGACGGACAACCCGACGTGGACCCGCGACGCCGCTCGCGGGACGTGAGCTGCAAAGCAGTTCACGAAACCCCAAAGAAACCCTGCGACGGCGTCGCAGGGCCGCGTTGGGTGATCCGAAACCTGAGACCCTCTCTGGTATCGACGCAACCCCGAACATCAAATTTCACCCTCCCGAGGGAGGGAGGGTAAATTCCGTCCCTAGGGAGAGTGAAACGGTGGCGCAGCTTCGAAGCTATCCGATTGCCGCATCGGTTTCAAATTTCGTCATCGCAACGCTTGTAGCCAGCTCGCTCGCGAAAGCCTTCGATCATGACTCGTTCGAACGCATCCACGGCGCCGCTTCGGCCGCTAGGAAAAAAGAACCGCACACGACCAGCGTTCCATCGGGTGAAACCGTTCGCAGTGCCGCTTCGCATGCCGCGATTGCGTTTTCGTTGACCGCCGCTTTCGCCACGATCGAATCGGGGACCATCGCCATCAGTTCCGCCGGTGGCCTCCACCGCGGATTGCCTTGGAATCGCGTCAATTGGATCGTTCGCAAATCGACTTGCATTGCCAATTGGGCGATCAATTCCAACATCCGGTCGGCCGACTTGTCGTGGCTGGTCCCGAACACGATCGCGACCGGACCCGTCGCCCGGTTGCGAACCGAGTCACAGAGCGCCCCGATCGAATCTTCGTTGTGCGCCGCGTCCACGATACCGGTCACTCCCGAATTCAATCGGTACCGTTGAATCCGCCCCTCGCAGCAAAGGTTCGCCAACGCCCCGGCGATCGTGTCGTCGTCGATCGAAAGCGATAGCCGGTCGCGAAGCACTTGAGTGATCGCGATCGCGGTGGCGGCGTTGCGTGATTGATGCTGGCCTTCCATCGCCAGCGTCGTTGCAAGGGAAGCCGAAAGCGGCGACGTTTTTCCATGAAATTCGACGTTGGACCCCCAATCGGGCTTCAGCTTCCAATCGATCGAGAAGTCGCGGTCGATCTTTAGCAGTCGCGCGTTCTGGTTGGACGCCACCTGCTCGATGACGTCGGCCGGTTCGTCGGCGACCACGCCGCTGATGACGGGCACGCCCGGTTTGATGATGCCCGCTTTTTCCGCTGCGATTTTGGCTAGCGTGTCGCCCAGGACGTGTTGGTGATCCAGTCCGATCGTGGTGATAGCCGTCACATCGGGCCGGCACACGTTGGTGCTGTCCAGTCGTCCGCCCAGACCCGTTTCCAGCACCACGGCGCCGCAACCGCTGCGATGGAAATGCAACAGCGCCAGCGCCGTCGTCAGCTCGAAAAACGATGCCGCGCCTTTATCTTCGGCGATCAATTCTTCGTCCAACGGCCGAACCGTATCGACCAACCGAACCAAGTCAGCCGGCCGGCAAAGTTCGCCATCGACCCGAAATCGTTCTTCCAAGTCGTACAGGTGCGGCGACGTGTACAGTCCTGTTTTGATGCCCGCGGCGGTCAACGAAGCGGCGACCATCGACGCCGTCGATCCTTTGCCCTTGGTGCCGGCGATGTGAACCAGCGGCACGTGCGGCCCCGACTCGTCACCGTGCAACCAATGCCCCAGATCGAGCCGCTGCAGCAGTTCTCGCATTCGCGTCAAACGAAACGGATACCGCGACGTTCCGCTGGTCATCCGTTCGTAATTGATTCGGTCGTACAAAAAATCGAGGGCTTGCCGATAAGCCCCATCGTCGTTGGTCACGTCGTGTCGCCGCGCAAAATGGGTGCGAAAAAGAAGACCCCGCTCGAAGTGATTGATTGACCGATCGGGCGAGGCTTGGCAAGTCCCCTGGAGTCGGGGAAAACGGGCGAATCATCGGGAAACGCCCATCGTTTCTATGAAGATACTCCGAAACATTCTTTCGGTACGCGGGTGAACCGTTGCCAGCCACGCCCCGTAGCGTACAAACCTGTTCATATTTCTTTGATCGATACACGTCACTTTTCCAGAAGCTTGCCCGTGGATAACGAAGCAACTGCGGTCGCTGAGGCCCAAAACAGTGCCTCATCGCAGACCCAAACCAACCCGACCGACTCGGGCGTCGTCATCGAGACTCGCAACCTCAGTAAAATTTATCGCGACTTTTGGGGTCGAAAGAAGGTTCACGCGCTCAAGTCGCTGGACATCGAAGTCAAAAAGGGCGAAATTTTCGGCCTGCTCGGACCCAACGGCTCGGGCAAATCGACCACAATCAAGCTGATTCTGGGGCTTTTGTTCCCCACCAGCGGCCGTGTGTTGGTGTTCGATAAAGACGCCACCGAAACCAGCAAGAACGAGCGAATCGGGTACCTGCCCGAGGAATCGTATCTGTACAAGTTCTTGACGGCCGAGGAAACGCTCGACTTTTACGGTCGTTTGTTCGACATGTCCAGCGCTGATCGCCGTCGCCGGGTCGCCGAGCTGATCGAATTGGTCGGCCTGAAGGGCGCCAAGCACCGTCAGCTTCGCGAATACAGTAAAGGGATGACCCGCCGAGTCGGTTTGGCCCAGGCGTTGATCAACGACCCCGACTTGATCCTGCTGGACGAACCGACGACGGGTCTGGACCCGATCGGTACCCGCGAAATGAAGGACTTGATCCTGGCCCTTCGCGACCAAGGCAAAACGGTTCTGCTTTGCAGCCACCAATTAGCGGACGTGCAAGACGTTTGCGACCGCGTCGCGATTCTGCACCAAGGCGAACTGAAGGAACTCGGCCGCGTATCGGAACTGTTGAAGGTCCAGGACGTTACCGAAATCCACGCCACCGGATTGGATGACGCGACGAAGGCCGAGATCGCCGAACTGATCGCTCGCAAGGGCGGCCACGTCAAGTCGATCGACAACCCGACCGCGACGATGGAAGACCTGTTCTTGAACATCGTTCGCGAAAGCGAAGCCCGCCCCGGTGCCCGACGCGTAACGTCGTCATCGGATCAAACTGGCGAGAGCGTCCAGAAGAGCGAGGGCGGTCAATGACCCTTGAACCGGAAGATTTCTGGTCGTTCTACGAATGGTTGCTACGACCCAATGCGTTTCTAGAAAGTGCGGCGTTGCAAGGCATCGTGCTGTTGGTGCTGGCCGTCGTGCTAGGACTTTTGATCGGTTACGTCGTTTCGGCGGCCCGATACGGACCCGTCGAAGGTTTCTATGCGGTCGCCCGTGTGATTCGCGACTTGGTGCGTTTTGATTTGCCCGGCACTTCGGCTCGCCGAATCTATGCATTGGCCCGTTTGGCTTTCAAAGAAGCGATTCGCCGCCGCGTTTTGTTCGTGGTCGGATTGTTTTTGGTTGTGTTGTTGTTGGCGGGTTGGTACTTGAACCCCGACAGCGACGACCCGGCCCGGCTTTACATCAGCTTCGTCTTGACGGCGACGAACTATCTTGTGCTGGCGCTTGCGCTGTTCATCAGTACGTTCTCGTTGCCCGCGGAAATCAAGAGCAAAACGATTTACTCGATCGTTACCAAACCGGTGCGACCGACCGAAATCGTGCTGGGCCGAATGATCGGCTTTGTCGGCGTCGGCACGTTGGTGCTGATCCCAATGGGTTTGGCCAGTTATCTGTTTGTCACGCGAGGACTGCGTCACACGCACCAGGAGGTCATCGATGTCGAAGAACTCAGCAACGGCCGACTGATCGGTGAGACCGATTACGTACGCAACCACAAGCACACCTTTTCGATTGAACCCGATGCCGACGGTGAAGGTTTGACCGACACGGTTCGCGGTCACCAACACGTTGTGACGCGAAAGTCCGACGGGTCGTTCGCGATCGGTCCACCCAACGGCGCGCTGCGTGCTCGGATTCCATCGTACGGCGATATTCAGTTCTATGATCGCAGCGGCGAAGCGAAAGATGCTGGCATCGACGTTGGTAACGAACGTCTGGCCGGCGGTTACGGCAGCTCCGGTGTGTCGCGCTTGATCGGCTTGTCACGTGGCACGCGGAAAGCGGAACACGGTTACGTCGAAGGCGGAACCTTGGGTGCGGCCGAGTACACGTTCTATCAGGTCACGCCCGAACGTTATGAACTTGGTTTACCGGTTGATTTGTCCGTCCGTGCCTACCGTTCATACAAGGGTGATATCGAATCGGGCATCCGTGGTTCGATCACGATGAAGCACCCGACCAAAGAAATTGAGTCCAACCCGATTCCCTTTATCGTCGACGAATACACAGTCGATGAAAGGGTGCTGCCGCTCGACATCGAAGGTACCGACAACAACGAAACTCGCTTGCTGAATGTCTTCGATGACCTGGTCGACGAAAACGGTCGCATTAAGATTGTCGTTCGCTGTTTGGACCGCAGCCAGTATTTGGGCATGACGCGAAGCGGTGTCTACTTGAGACCTGCCGAGAGCTCATTCTGGTGGAACTTGGTCAAAGCGTACATGTCGATCTGGCTACAGATGACAATGGTGATCGCATTCGGCGTTATGTTCAGTACGTTCCTGAGCGGTCCCGTTGCGATGGTGGCGACCTTCGTATGCGTGTTGCTCGGCTTCTCGGCCGAACAGGTTTACGACACCCGTCACTACATCGACGAAGGGGTCGCTCGCGGCGGTGGTCCGGTCGAGTCGCTGGTGCGGTTGCTGCGACAAGATGCGATGACGACCGAATTGGACGTCGACTCGCTGGCGGCCACGGTGATCAAAACGACCGATGCGGGAATCGTTTACACGCTCGACGCGATCGCGACGGCGCTACCGAACTTGCCCAAGATGGTTGGCACCGCCGAGTATGCGGCCAGCGGTTTCGACATCTTCGGTGCGTTACTTCTGCGTCACGCCGCCGCCACGCTCGGATATTGCGTGTTGGCTTTCATTGTCAGTTACTTCTTCCTGAAATCGCGTGAGATCGCGGCATGAACCGTACGACTATTCTTCGACGAAAACTTACGTACCTGGTCATCCTGGTCGCCATGTTGATCCCGCTGTATTTGCTGGGACAACCATCGGGCGGCAAGACTGACTTGGGCGGCGAGCTGTCCGAAATGCGGATCAAGTACAACATCGCTGAAAGCGATCTTGGCGAGATTAGCCCGGCCAGCGAAACGATGAAGCTGGCGTCACTCGGCTTGCGAGGTGTCGCAGCCACGTTGCTGTGGAACAAGGCGCACGAGTATCGCGTGATGCACGAATGGGATCGCTTGAAGGCGACGCTCAACAACATCGCGTTGCTGCAACCTCACTTCGACAAAGTTTGGGAACACCAGGCCCACAACTTGGCATACAACGTGTCGACCGAATTCGACGATTACCGCCAACGTTACGAAATGGTCCGCGAGGGTACCGAGTTTCTGACGCGAGGCGTTCGACAAAACCGTAACGCGCCGCGGCTGATTTGGTACACGGGATGGTTCTATGGATCAAAGATGGGGATGTCGGACGAGAAGGTCCAATTCCGACGTCTTTTCGCTGACGATGATGTGCTGCACGAGGAATTGCTGGGCGAAAACATCGCCGTCGACAGCCCCGAAGCGCGTGGCCCATTGGGCAAGCCAGACAATTGGTTGGTCGGACGACTGTGGCTTAATCACGGTTACGAAATGGTCGATGCGGGCGTCAAAATTCGCCGCCAAACACCGCTC
Source organism: Rubripirellula tenax (assembly GCF_007860125.1). Taxonomy (NCBI): domain Bacteria; kingdom Pseudomonadati; phylum Planctomycetota; class Planctomycetia; order Pirellulales; family Pirellulaceae; genus Rubripirellula; species Rubripirellula tenax. Next base: position 496,606 of record NZ_SJPW01000002.1, on the reverse strand, counting down.
AACTTTTACGAAACGGGACCGAAGTGGCGAATCCAACACGCCGAGGCGATCGAACGCGAAGGCATTCTGGATGAACGCGCCCAAAACGCTTGGCAGATGGCCAGCGAGGACTGGAATGCATTCGGCAATCGCAGCATTCCAACGACTTCCCCGTTCACGATCAAACTCGGTTCGCTAGAAGAGCTAGAACGTCAGAAGGACGAAAAGATCGAACAGGTCCGCGAGCTCGTCAAAGACGCTTTCGATGTCGAACAGCAGGCGAGAATCGATTCGCTTGTAGACGAACATCGCAAACTTTGGGAAACACCCGTCGACGAGTTGCCCTACGCCGATCGCGACATGTACGCGTCGATCAAGGAAGGTGTCATACCCGACTTGACGAAACTCGCTCGAACCGCCGATCCGTCGGTCCGCTTACGAGCAATCGAGCTGGTCGGCGAACTGGACGATCTGGAAGAACGTTTGATCAAAGTCCGTGGCTACCGAACGCAAATCAACTTCCCGTATTGGAAGACGCTTGCATTGGCGGAACAGGAAGAGCGAACGGTCAGAGCACGCCGGTTGATCTTTGACGCTGAAAAAGCCAACGAAAACGCCGAACTGGACAAAGCGATCGCGCTGTACGAAGAAGGCTTTGAAGTTTGGGCAGAGATCTTTGACGACTACCCGCTGCTGACAATCGACGACGCGGCCCAAGACCTGTTCGAATCACTCAAGCGATACTCGGTAGCCATCGACAGCGAAGAAATTCCGGAAGGCTTCCCGCTGCGAACCTTCGTCGAACTGATGGGTGAATACGGACAAGTGGACTCGACTCTTTACGCGTCGATTCAAGAAGAAGCAGAAGCGACGGCGATTGCTCGGAAAGCCGAACTGGCCGAAGAAGAACGTTTGAGAGAAGAAGCAGCCAAGGCCGAAGAGAAAGCGGCGATGGAAAAGGAAGCCGCAGAAAAGGAAGCGGCGAAGAAAGCGGCATCCGAAAAGAAAGCTGCTGAGAAGAAGGCCAAAGCAGAGAAACGAAAAGCCGAGAAAGAGGCGGCAGAAGCCAAAGAGGCTGACGCCGCAGAAACTGAATCGAACGCTTCGCCAGCCGACAGCGACAGTCCCACCGACGCCGAAAACGGCGAAGATGTCGATGGCGAAAAAGCCGAATGAGTCGGTCGTCAGATTTGATAAGCTGACCCAAGAATCTCTCATGCGGGGCTGGCCAAGAGGTCAGACGCATTCACTTTTCCTGTAACCTGCTGACGGTACGATCAATGGACGCGATGGATATTTTGGGTGCCCTCTTGGGCGGTAAAGCCGGTTCGGGTAGCGCGGGCGGCAAGGTGCTCAAAGACATGCTGGGCGGTGCCAAACGGCCGGCGCCTTCACAACCGCCACGACAACATCCGCGTGCATCCCAGCCACAGACGATTGATTCGGCCGCAAAGAGTCTCGAGGATTTGCTGGGCGTCAGTCACAACCATCATCAAAGCAAGCGTCAGACGCCGGCAACGCCCGCGGCGACTCGCACCCAAGCACCGGCCGCTCCGTCTTGGTCGACGGCCCAGGTCGAAGCGATGAACGAACAATCGAAGGTTTTGGTCCGTGCGATGGTCAACGCCGCCAAGTCCGACGGTCAAGTCACTCAAGAAGAACAAGACAAAATCCTGAAGCAGCTCGACCACGTTTCACAGGAAGAGATCGCGTTCTTACGAACCACGTTTGCCGAGACCACCGATGTGAAGGATCTGGCGTGGTCGGTGCCGCTTGGTATGGAAGAACAGGTCTACACAGTTTCACTGATCGCCATCGAATTGGACGAACAAAAGGAAGCCAATTACCTGGCCGACTTGGCCCACGGACTGCGATTGGCGCCAGCACGCTGTAACGAAATTCACCAGAGCCTCGGCGCACCGGTGATCTTCAAAGGCTGATGCAAACGCATCTTCGCGCATCCCCGAACGACGGTGGCTTACGCTGCCTGTCGGATCGAACTTTCCAAAATGTGTGCGGTCGGTCGCAACGCTTCGGTATGAATGTTGGCAAGCAACGCGTCGTGCTCGATCGACGATCGTTTGAAGTCAGCGGACCCTGGCGTTTGATCGGCCATCTTCTGGGCGATCCGGTCGGCCCGGCGCCTTAGACGGTAATCGTGGTAGATTTCGATCGCTTCACGAAGTTCGTCCATCTCGGCGGCGCTGCCACCGCCGATCCCGTCTAACATCGATGCCACCGCGCTGTGCGACATGAATCGATTCAGTTCGTCATTGCGCCGACCGTCCAGACTGATCACGACATAGGGAATGTCCCCGTCGTACGCGCGGCCCGTTTCGCCGTGCACCAACTTGCCGGCGGAGATGACGTGAGTCTGCAGAACGCGTCGCTCGTCCTCGTCGTCTTGCATCATCAATGCGAAGTTGGCAACCGGTATCGTTGATCCCGGACGCGCAAAGGTGATCGCTTCCGTCGCACGAAATGCGGTTCGCCGATCGAACAACGATTCGCCCAAACGACCGATCAATTGAGTCATCGCCGATGCACCATGCAGATGCAAACTCGCCGGAGCAAACAACGGCAACCCGGCGGCCGTGGACAACACTTGCGAGAATTGTTCGAACTCAGCACCGGGAAACTCATCGAAGCCAAACTTGATCGTCAACGACGAATTCCGCATCGTTAGCGCCGACGTATAGAACACGACGGGCGTCCCGAATTCGTCTGCATGAGGGGTCGAGAAACCGCTTCTGGCTTGGACGTCTTTGCGAAGAAAATTGATCGCCGTCGACGCTTCGTTCACGACCGGCGAACTCTTGATCGCCGACGTTACGACCATATCGGCTGATCGATGGAACAGATTCTTTTTTGGGTAGCGGCCGGTATAGACGTGCCGGATTTCGATCGTCAGCGGTTTGCCGATTCCGATCGGTTCGAACGGCGTTCGCGTCGCAACGGGCGACACCATCGACCCACGAATCTCTGCAGCCGTCAATCGTCCCGTCGAAAAGTCCATGGCGGCATCGGCGGGCGCCTTCATGGCCGATCGGGCGAAGCTAGCGAACTCGCCGCTTTCGGTCTTCGCCAAGATTTCGTTCTCGTCGATCAGAGCGCCGCCGTAGGCGTAAAACATTCCCATCGTGGTTTCTCTATCGCAAATGAGTACTGGGTATTTGACTAGTACTGGGTACCCGGGCGACGCCACGGCAGTGTCGATGGAGTTTCGCCCGTCGATGGTTGGGTGGTGGGAACGTTCGATTGCGGTCGCTGCGACGTCTGAGTCGACGGCGTCGGAGTCTGCACAGGCACCATCGATGTGCTGGCGATTCGCCCCGTCTCCGGTGCATACGCTTGAGTCGACGGTGATGTGATCGGTTGCCACGCAGGGTTGCCGAACGAACCCTGTGCGGGCGCATAATTGGGTGCGGGCGAGAAATCAGGTGCCGGGGCATACACCGGTTGAATGCTTTGCTGCGACGCATAGCTCATCGTCATCGGCTGATATCCCGGCGGGTTGGGTGCACCGGTCAAATCGATCACTTGCATACCGCCACGACGCGGGTCGGGGTTGTTGCTGGGAATCGTCGCACCGGTTTCGGTAAAGGACGCCGGTTGCACGCCAGACCCGATGGGCTCGAATCCGAAGTTGGCGTTCGGCTGACCATAGGCACTAGCCGGTGGCGGCGTGCCGAACGACTGCGGCGGCGGGGCGTACGAGGCCTGAGGCTGGGTCGTGGGGCTCAAATAGTTGTTGGCGGGCTGCTGGGAGAACGATCCCGTGGCAGGCGGAGCGACACGAGTAGAACCTCCGAAAGGCCCCAACACCGGTGTTTGTCCCGCCGCGACAGGTGCAAGCGGACTGACCGACGAGAAGGTTCCGGAATTGGCGGGCCCGGTAGTTTGCCGGCATCCCCCGGTCGCAACCACCACCGAGGTCAGCAGCGTAACGGTAAGAAGTGGCGTCGCGTTTCGGATCTTAAGCATGTCCAAACACCATGGCGGTGAGGAGTTTTTGTGAATGAACTTCGAGCTTTAACAAAAATGCAGATTTTTCCGAAAGACCAGAAATCCCCCAATCCGGCCCCTATTTAACGGGCAAGCCACGTCCGTGATGCACCAACGGACTGTCATCAACCCGTTTCCGGTTTGTCCGCAAACGCATTCCTTGCTTGCGTCCGCGACAACGCGTTTGCCGTCGACCAAGCCAAATTCCGTGACTTGCCGCCGAAGTTACAATAAGCCATGTTGGAAGACACGAATCACTTCCTGCCTTCGTTATCCTAGGAACAAAGAATATGCGTGGACTTACCTACGCCATTGCTGCTATCGCCGCCGTCGGAATCATGATCGCCATCGGTTCGCGTCCCGCCGAAGAAGCCCCCGCATCCGCTGCGACGGCGGTCTCGACCGCGGCCATGGCCGAATCAGGAACCTTGACCTTGAAGGTGCCGGAAATGATGTGTCCGTTCTCCTGCTATCCGCGCGTCAAAGAGTCGCTTGAAAACACCGCCGCGGTCAACGGCGTCGAACTGGCGGCCCAAAAGGTCGAAGGCGTTATCGACAACCGACAAGTCATCGTCAGCTACGACGCCGGCTTCAACCTAGCCGATGCGATCGATGCATTGCAGAAAGAAGGCTTCACCGAATCCGAAATGGTCCAGTGACCACATCGGGCGTACTGCTGGTCGGTCACGGCACGCGAGACGCCGCTGGGACAGAAGAGTTTTTTCAACTCAGCCGGTGTCTTTCTGATTTGCTGTCGCCCATCCCGGTTGAATCGGCGCTGCTGGAATTTCAAGAACCGACGATTGCACAGGCGTGGCAGTCACTTGTGAAGTGTGGCGTCGACCGAGTCCACGTCGCACCGCTGCTGTTGTTCGCCGCCGGTCACGCCAAGGACGACATTCCGTCGATCATTCGTCAGTGCCAATCGGAAACGCCCTCGATGGTCACGGACCAATCGCGACCTTTGTCCCGACATCCGGAATTGATTGACTTGGTGGTCCAGCGTTTGAGCACCGCCGTGGCTCGTTCATCCGCCGATCCCGACCGAACCGCCGTCGTCATGGTTGGCCGCGGGAGCCACGATCCATGCGCTGCCGCCGACATGCGTGTGCTAACCGAAGTCGTTCGTCGCCGAGTTCCCATGGCGCACTTCGAAACGGCGTTCTATGCGATGGCGACACCGCGCGTCCCCGATGTACTCGACAAGGTTGCATCAAGCGGTCGCTTCGACGCCGTCATCGTGCATCCGCATCTGCTGTTTTCAGGTCGCCTGTACGGGGCGATCCAAAAACAGTCGACCGAAGCATCCTCGCGACATCCTGGTGTCCGATTCATTGTCTCGGACTACCTGGGCCCCGACCGGCGTGTCGCCAAGGCCATCGCCGCTCGCTGTGGACTGTAGCACTCGCACGGTTGCGCCTGCGATTCACATCGCGCGAAAGAAATCGTCGCTGTAGTGATCGTGCCGTTCTTCGAAGAACGTTGCACACGCCACATGAGACAAGTCGCGACGATTTCGTGCGATCAAACCGCCAAATCCGTCGCTGGTGTACACCGTATTTCCGCTGCGAAGGATTCGCGACACAAAAGGCTGGTCGGGCAGCGATCGTAACTTTCCGCTAGCCCAATCCAACTCAATGATGCCGGCCTGGGTTCCTGCTAATGCGACACTGTGATTCCAATCCACGTCTAAACAAAACAAGCGAACCTTTCCGAGTTCGTGGCGACTCAGAACATCGCCCGTCTGCAGGTCCCACGTGATCATCGTTCCGTCATAACTAACGCTGATCGCCAACTTTCCGGCGAGATCGATTTGCACGTCCATGCAGTCGTCGGTGTGCCCGTTTAGGGTCGCCATCTTCCGCAATGAAAAATCATCTTCGACGTTCCACACGATCAAGCGATCATCGCGACTGGCGGTAACCAACATTCGCCGGTCGGCCGAAAGGCGAATGCGGGGAATTGCTTCTTCATGGGCCACCATACTGTGAAGTTTGACCAGGTGCGGTGCGTCAGATCCGTCATGGGTTGGCGTTCGCGATAGTTCCCAGCAACTCAGCGATCGATCATCGCTAACGGTTGCAAGATGCGACTCATCGAGCCAAACGACTCCGTGCAAATCACCGTCATGCGCTGCCAAACCAGTAACCCGTTCTAAATCTGGGTAGCTCCAAATCGCCAACTGGTTGTCACCACCCGCCGTCGCAATCCGATCGCCTTTCGGCGACAACGCGATATCGAACAACCAGTCATCGTGCATGGAAACGACTCGCCTGGATTGTTGCCCTTCCGAATCGAGTACATGAAGTCGACCATCACCGGCACCCACAAGAATCTCGGGCCCGATCGCCAACAAAGAAACCAGCGCAGCGGGCGGGATCGGCGCCAGGGCCAACTTTGCCGCCGTCGAGTCAGGCGAGCGACGCTCGATCAACAGGTCTTCACGCTCGCGCTCGGTGGCCTCGATCGCACCTTCACTGATCTGGTTTTCAAAAATCACCACGTGTTTGAGCGAGTCGGAATAACTCGTGATCGCTTCCCAGCCCTCATCGGTGACTTCCGTGCGAAACAGATCAAGCTGCGTGAGTTCAGGAAACGATCGAGACTGATACGCCAAATTTTTGACCAACTCGTCGTCCACCTTTTCACCGCTCAGAAGCAAGCGTTTGCTCAGTGGCGACGCCTTCAATTCAACCCATTTCCCACCGACTTCCTCGATCCGCTGCAACATCGCGTCTCGTGCTCGTTGCCGCAGCAGCGGCATCAAGAAAAATTGGACACCAATCGCGGACGCGGTGATCAAAACGAAGAGTGTTCGAAGACCGATCTGTGGTTTCGGACGCCAGCGTTTTCGGATCGATGGCGAGAGACTGTCTTCCAACATGATTCACCCGTTGGGCCAACTGTGCGTCTGCAAAAAAAGTGCATCCTCGCACTGGCTACGCACGGAGACCCCAGTTGGTTCAAACTCACCGAATCCATGTGACTCAACATAGCCATTTTCCATCAACGGGCGACGTCGATCACGGCGTCGGCGACTAGTCGGTCGGCGTATTGGGTTACGGTTGCCTGGGCGCCGCGGAACCATGTCATCGGTGGTGGGACATAGTCGGGTGGGACGATCATGGGGGCCACGGGGCCTCGCCATGCGGTACTGAACCAACGCTGGGACGCGGGTGAATACTCGTATTGGCCGCCTAGGGTGCATTGCAGGGGGACGCCCAAAATCTTCTCGATTTGCTGTTCCGCGATCTCCGGTGCAACGCCTAGTTGCCGCGTCACCAGCGACAACAGGCTCGCCCCCGCCACGCTGCCTTCTCGGGCGTGATCGTAAAGTTGGCCGTTGACCCAGCCTTCGATTTGGCTGCCACGAAGATTCCCGACGCTGGCGCGAACTTGTGCCGGATCGTCTACGTCGACGGCGCCCAAGAACGGCAGTGTGCTCTCCAACACCGCCGGTTGAAACGAAAGCACGCTAAACTGGCCATCGGCATAACGATACAGCCCACCGATCAAACGATTCATGCCCGGCCCCACGGGCTGGCCCCGTCCGATACCAAGCGGCAATCGATCCAACATCCCGGGTTGCGGCCAAGCACCCAAGTATCCGGGAATCCCGCGAAGCGATCGAAACGTATTCAACAGTCCGTCAAAGTCTTCGGGTTGCGGCGGGACGGTGTCTTTGATCGCAGCAAACAAATGCGTCGGAGGCCCCAGTTGGTCCGACGCGACGTGAGCCTGAACGGCGACAATGTCATCGGGCGCAAACTTCATCGAGACGCGGGTCGGTGGACCTAAGTAGCCGGCCCACTTGCCGTACTTCTCGGGGACCAGTGGTGCGACTTCGGCATGAATCGTGATCCGTTCGCCGGGTTCGCCACCACCATTTACTCCACCGATCGGCTCGCGTTGGATGCCGACCATGATCGGGTCGATGGTTGGAAACTTAGTCTCGTATTGTCGGGCGATGTCACCGTACCAAGCGGCTTCGTCGGCGGTCACTAAATCGACGGTCACGTCGGCAATCGGCAAGAAATGGCCACGAGAACCGCGTTGCGTATCCATCACATGATCGCCGACGATGACCGTACCGCTGCCGTCGGGACGCACCCCGAATCCCGCGGGTAAAAATCCGTCGACGATCAACGGATCGACGCCGATCATCGACCGCCCCGTGACGAGCGATTCCTGTTCCGCGGCGGCGCGAGCCATATGAAGCATCGCGATATCGGCGCTGGCCGCCAAACGCCGGCGAAGCTCAATCAAGTACGACGGCGACACCAAGCCTCGCAACATTTCCGGCGAGAAATAGACAAACAAAGAATCGTTTCGTTCCGTCGGCATCAACTGTCGGGCCAACTGAAACGCGGGCGTTGCGGCAAGCGACTGGCCGCTGACGCCGACTTCTAAAAATCGCTCGACCAACTTGCGGCTGTTGGTGATCAAGAAATAGTCGCCGTCACGCACCATGAACGAGCGAACGCGATTGTCGGCCGTGCTCAATAGCGAAACGGTTTGCCCACCGACCGTCACGTCCTTCAGCGATACTTCGTCATCGTCGCGCGCCAGCTTGCTGCGGTCACCGCCCAGCGATGTGTTCAACAAGAAACCGTTCTTTGCCTTGAACAGCACGCCCAGACTGGTTCCTTCCGAGAGAAACAAGTCGCGTCCGATGACGGCCTGGTCTTCGATGACATTGGGCGCCAACATTCGCGACAACTCGGTCATCTCCAAGTTCAATTGATTTTGAATTCGCTCGGTCGTGTCCATCTCGATCCCGCGAAGCATGACCATGCTGGAAATGTCGCCGCCGTACTGGGTGGACAGATCGGCGAACCACGCATAGTTTTCGAACGACCCGTAACGAATGTAAAAGCACTCCGGCGGGACACGCGTTGCCATCGGCTCCACCGGAACACCGACCAGCGACGGGTCATCGAACATCGGTGCCCAACGCGGTGGCGGTGGCAGCGGCAAGCTGGCATCGTCCGCCGGTCGTCCACTGGGGTCGAGCGACCCGACGGCGCTGCGACGAAAGATGGCTTCGCTGGCGCCGGGAACACCGGCAATCAACTTCAACGTGTCCAGCACTTCGTCATCCTTGCGCTGGGTATCGGTGAACCAACTGGGCAGCGGCATGCCGATCCGGCGCGACAACATTGCGATCAAATAGTCCTCGATCCACGTCGGATAGTCGGCCGCATCGATTTGGCTTTTCGCCGCCGCAACGTAACCCTGCCACCATTGGTCCATCCGAGGGTTCATTGCGGCTGAGTTCGGTTCAACCGCGATCGGGTAGGTGCCAATCTCGCCCACCGCGTCGCTGACTCGGATCGTCAACGGATCCGATCCGACGAATAAAAAAGTGACTCGCCTTGCCACCGTCTGCTCTTGGTCGGCCTCGGGATTGGCGATCTCGCGAATCAGATTGCCCAACCGACCCAGCAGCCGGCCGTTGCCCGGGCGGGGAACCGGTGTCTCCGAAGGGGGCGGAACGCTGACTTTGACGTCTTCCGAAAAAGAATAGAAAACACGGCCGCTTCCCGTCGTCGCCGCCGCGTCGGTCACTTGGATCGGCGGTGGAGTCTGGCCGACAATTGGGATCGCCAGCGGAATTTCGATCGTCGCCACACCGTACGGTTGGCCCGCGATCGCACGAGCCAAAACGTCGACGGCCATCGCCGACCGCTCGGCCGAAGCCGCTAAAATGCACGAAACACAGATCAAAAGGGTCGAAAAACGCATGTCAACAGATTCTCAATCGAAGCGGGGTCGCCACCCAAGGGCCACTAGCGATAATGACCGGCCGATCCATTATTGAAGCAGTTGCCCCATTGGGATAGTCACGCAGTGAGCACCCCCCCTAAGCCTTCGCAAGCCAGCCCGTCGCGCAGTGGCGTCTTTCACGCCGAAACCGATCAACGACTCGAGGCGTTCGCCGAGAGCATCAGCTTTGATCGCCGACTGTATCGGCACGACATTCGCGGATCGATCGCACATGCCGACATGCTGGCGACGGTCGGCTTGATCGCCCGTGACGAAGCCGACTTGATCCAAAAAACGCTGCGAGAAATCGAACTTGAACTCGATGCCGATCGGCTGCCGATTCGTTTCGAGCTTGAAGACATTCACATGCACGTCGAGCAGGCGTTGATCGATCGCATCGGCGACGTGGGCCGAAAACTGCACACCGCACGTAGCCGCAATGACCAAGTCAGCACCGACATCCGCATGTGGGTCCGCGACGCGCTGGACGAAATCGACGAACGGCTGAAGAAGTTGCAGCAAGCGTTTCTCAGTCGCTGCGATGCCGACTTCGACGTCGTCTTGCCCGCCTACACCCACTTGCAGCGCGCCCAGCCGGTTCTGGCGCCGCACTATTGGTTGGCTTACATCGAAAAATTCGCCCGGGATCGCGACCGAGTTGCCGATTGTCGTCGCCGCGTCAACCAGTGTCCCCTGGGCGTCGCCGCAGTTGCCGGAACGACCTTGCCGATCGATCGCGAACAAACCGCCGCGGCACTCGACTTTGACAGCGTCACCGCCAACAGTCTGGATACCAGCAGCGATCGCGATTTCATGCTGGAAACGTCGTTCGTTCTGTCGGTCGTTGCATCGCACTTGAGTGGATGGGCCGAGGAGTGGATTCTTTGGAGTACCGTTGAGTTCAACTTCATCAAGATGCCGCACGCGTTTTGCACCGGGTCCAGCATCATGCCCCAGAAGGTGAACCCCGATACGCTGGAATTGACGCGAGGCAAGTCAGCGCGAGTGATGGGCAATTTGCAGACGCTAATGTTGTTGGTCAAGAATTTGCCGTTGGCTTACAACCGCGATCTGCAAGAAGACAAACCGCCGCTGTTTGATTCGGTCGATACGGTCATCGCAATGCTGGACTTGGCCGCCCCCATCGTCGAGGGCAGCGTGTTGCAACGCGAGTCCATCGCAAGTCGGCTAGAAAAAGGCTACCTCGACGCCACCACGTTGATGGAATGGATGATCGCCAAAGGCATGCCCCAGCGACGGGCCCACCACTTGGTCGGCGCCATTGTCGGCGAAGCGATGCAACAAGACGTTTCGCTAAGTGAGTTGTCGATCGAACAGTTGCAAGTTCATGCACCGGAGCTCGACAAAAGCATTTACGACTGTCTGGGAAGCCGGAACGCTGTCGATGCCTTCGTCAGCTACGGCAGCACCGCACCCGATCAAGTGCGGACGCAAATCGACCGCTGGAAGGGGCAACTCGAAGCGTAAAAAGCGAAATCGCAACAACCGCCCCATTCTGCGCATCTTGACACCCAGTAGCCCCCTCGATACAGTCTCGTGGTTCGGTATTCTATTTTTTCTTCTAAAAACCCCGGTGATGTGATGCGTTTTGCAGTGCTTCCAGCCCTAATGCTGGGCCTTTTATCGATTTCTACGACTGCCACAGCGGCAACGGTCAACTACGACGTCGTCGGCGTCGCCGGCTTTGGCCTGCTGCCCGGCAATGAGCGGCCCAACCCTGCGGCTAGCCCCGGCAGCGGTGGTGAGATCGGCGCGACCGGAATTCAGTTTGATGATGTCGCCAAGACGTTGTTGATCAATGTCGGATGGGGAAGCCAGCAAGGTTTCACGGACTTGTCGGGTCCAATTACCGCGGGACACATCCACAGCGCAGGAACGGGCGGTGGCATTAACGGTGCGGGCGGTGTCTTGATCAACATCGGGTCGGGCGGAGGAATCTTAGACAACAGCGCCAGCAACGGTATTGTCAACTTCACAACCCGAGCATTCACGCCGGCTGAGGAAACGCTGTTGGCCAATGGCGACTTGTATCTAAATTTTCACTCCGCTTCGTTCGGTGGCGGAGAAATCCGTGGCAACCTGGTTGTATCGGCCGTTCCAGAACCCGGCACACTTGCCGCCATGTCGCTGATCGCAACGGCGGTGTTTGTTCGCTATCGCCGAAAACGAAACGCTTAATCTTGGTTCGATAAGAAACCATCAAAGCCACGTAAACGTGTATGAGTGTTCCGCTCATACGCGTTTTTTTGTTGGTCGATTGATCCGCGACGTGCAAGCCACCGCCGACCGCATCGCTGGTCACTTCGCCGACCGAAGTGGGTTTTCATACCAAGCCACGTTCGCGGTACCACGGCCGGCATTTAGTAAATCCAAGTCGCCATCGCCGTCCATGTCAACGCTGGTCAGCTGGTAACTTTGTTGGTGACGATCAAGCGTGTGATTTGTGAACGAACCTTTGCCGTTGTTCTCGTACCACATCACCACCTCGCTTCCAAAGCCGCAGACGGCGGCATCGACGTCACCGTCCTGGTCGTGATCTGCGACCGTCAAACTGTGTGGGAATTCGATTTGCGAATCGATCGTGTGAATCTTCCAACTGGGATTTTCGAACCAGATCACGCCGTTGCCGTGACCACGTGACGCGAGCCAATCAACCTTGCCGTCGCCGTTCACGTCGGCGGGCAATATATTCGTGGCCGCCGTTTGATTCTCGGCAAGCATCACTTTTTGCCATGCCCCCTTCACGCCATCTTTACCAGGGTTCTTCCAAAAGGCGAACCAGTTTCCATCGGCGAACGGTTCACCCTTCGCGCCAACAGCGATTTCATTCCAACCATCACCGTCGATGTCACCGGCACCCATGTAGTGACTGCCGCCTCGCGCGTCAGCGTCGGCAAACACATGTCGGTCCCAAGGGATAGACGATTTGGGATCGCTGGGAATCGATAGCCACGCGATCGAGTCTCCGATTCCCTTCTCGGGTTCGAAGTTGTTGATGATCAAATCATCGCGCCCATTGTTGTCGACGTCGCTCCGCGTCAAACAGTGGATTCCGGTAATCTCGGAATCGATCGTGCGTCGAATCCAAAGGGTACTGTCGGCGTCGCCGGTGGGTGTCGCGTCCGAGTCGGCCGTTCGCGACAAACGCCCAGGATTTTCGAGCCAGAACGGATGTTCGGATGCAACCGCACCAGCCCAATCCAAATCCCCGTCGCCATCGACATCGATCACGGTGCTGTGAATGCAAGTTTGGCGTCGCTGGGAAAGCCGATGCAAAACGTGTTCGACTTTCCAATCCGGAGCCAGAAACAAGCTGACCTTCCCACCGTAGCTGCAAACAACGTCCATCAAACCGTCGGCATTGGCGTCGATCGCAACTGCCGTGTTGCAATGGCCTTGATCCATCACCACGTGCTTCTTCCAAGCGACGTTGTCATCGGCGCCGACCGAACCCACAAAAATTAGCACCCACACGATGGCGACGGACAGAACGTTTGCTTGGGGCATCGATTCACGCTTCGGACAACGTCGATAGAAACGCATGCTTTTTCAATCCAAGTATGTCGGCAATCCAAGAATATGGGCCGTGATGATGGGACGGTGATCTATTCAGTTCGCCAGTCATTTTGATCAACCGTGATGTCGCACACAACAAGACGATGATCCGACAACGTGGTATCCACGACTCGATAGGCTGCAATCGTAAGTTCCTTGGGCACAAGAATCCAATCGATGACCTGGTAGGGATTCATGGTCGAGAAAGTCATTTCTTCTCGCGTGGGAGGTTGGACCGGGCGAAGCGAAAACTGGTTCGATCCGATGAAGGCATCCATCGCGTTGTCTGTCGTTTGGTCGCTTCCCGGAAAGCCGTTCGGTGTCGAGTTAAAGTCACCCGCAATGATGATCGGAGCACCGTCTGGCACGAATTGATCCAAAATCATTCGAGCAGAATCGGTCCGCAGCGATTCACTTCGGTGCGACAAGTGCACGCCCATCACGCGAACGGCCTTTTCGCCCGGCACAGAGATCTCGCACACGACGCCTCGCTTGCAACCCGCTAACCATGATTCCCATCCCGCATAGTCAGGCAGATCGACGACAGCCGCATCGCTGATCGGGTATTTGCTTAGAATCGCATTGCCGAAGCGCCAGCTTCCGATCAGAAACGCGAAATCCAAGTTTCGCTCTTCCACTCGGTAGGCAAAACCCGCTCGATCGGCGATCGCTTCGGCTTGGTTTTGGCGGCCGCTCCAGCTTGCATCAAAGTCGACTTCGTTTAGCACCACGACGTCGGCGTTCAGTTGACGAATCAGTTCCGCGATCTCGCCGATCCGACCGAATTTGTCTTCGCCCGGTTCTCGCCAATTGTCGTCGGTCGCGCCGCGTCCATGCGCAAGATTGAACGCGACAATCCTCAACACGCCATCCTTATCGGCCGGACGCATGATCTGGCCATCGGGCGTGCCGTGGGCGAATGTTTGAAGTCGGCGCGACGGCGCCGCCAACCGCGAAAACAGATAGGGACCCAAAATTACTACCAACACGATCGCCGCCGCGCATCCCAACCGTCGCCGCCATGGCCGCCGCGCCGGAGCAACAGTCACCGGCGGAAGATCAACGGATTCGGTTGCTTGGCCATTCATCAGATTCAGTCTCAGTATGAATCGAAATACGTTCGAGTAGCAAACCTAGCTACAAGACGAAGCAGGAATAAGATCCCAGCAACGTGGAAGACTCAACCGATTGCCCCCAACTCGCTTTCGTCATTCGTCATTTCGGTCGGCGTCCGTAGAATAGCCAATCGGTTTGCTCGACATCGATCAGATCGTTCAACACCGTCACTTGCTCGACCTCGACGTCGCAGAACACACCCTTCATCTGGGTCAAAAGTGGCGTATCTTCGGCATAGGACCAGACACCCAAGACTCCGCCCGGCTTCAAATGCGATTTGGCTCGGGTCAGTCCCTCGGCCGTGTAGAAGCCACAGCTCTCTTCACCGAGCACATCCTGGGGCGAATGGTCGACATCGATCACGATCAAGTCGAACCGTTTGTCTCTCGGTCGCGCCAATCGCTGATAGATGTCACCGTGGGTGAGAGTCAACTTTTCCGTTTCGTTGAGTTCGCTTGCTAACGGAATCAATCCGTCGCGAAGCCAACCAATCACTTGCGGCAGAAACTCGACCACTTCGATCTTTGCGACACGATCCGATTTCACGGCTTCCGCAGCCGTATAGCCCAACCCGAGCCCACCGACCAGAACCGAAAGGTCCGACTCCGTTCCGCCAACGGCGTTGGCATCCAATCGAGCCAGCCCGCGATTGGTGAGTGCACGTTCGGAATCGGTCAGATGGCTGCTCATCAGGAATTCGTGATTGAGGGTGACCTCTGTCACTTCGATTCCGGGCTGGGACACCAATTCGCGGCGTCGCAAGCAGAGCACTCCGAGAGGCGTTTCTTCGTAAGCAAGGATTTCGATCGACATGAAACGCTCGGCGGGGAAAACATGCGAGTCTACCCGAGTCGACATCGATCCACGCGAAATTCAGACGCAATTGCTACGAATCGGCAAACTATGCAATGAGCCAAAACGAAACTCAGACCTGATCGGTGGGACGCGTTGCCAGAATGACGAACCGATTCTAAATAACTAACGCAGCGACTCCGTTTCGTCGCCAATCATCGCGTCGACCAACTGACGAACATGATTGCCGCTGGCTTGCGTCAATGCTTGCTGGGACATCATCGTGAGTTGATCGATATCCAAACGCGATAGCAACGCCTTAAGACCGAAAATTGATGGCGACGAAACCGAGAACTCACGCAGCCCGAGCCCGACCAATATGGCGAAGCATGCCGGATCGCTTGCCATCTCGCCGCAGATGCAAAGTTCCCTGCCACATCGCTTCGCCGCGGCGACCATCTGGGCGATCGAAGACAAAACGGCCGGATGCAGCGAATCGTAGTAGCGGCTGACCGCCGGATTCGCTCGATCGGCAGCCAACAAGTACTGAATCAAATCGTTCGTACCCAATGCAAAGAAATCAACCTCTTTGGCAAAGTGATCGGCCAACGCGACTGCGCCTGGGACTTCGATCATCACACCAACCGGCACGTGGGGAATGTCCCAACCCTGATCCGAAAGACTCTGTCTGGCATTCGCAACGATTTCCTTACAGGCTGCGATCTCGTCGATCGTCGTCACCATGGGGAACATCAATCGGACGTTGCCGTGAGTCGCTGCCATCAAGACGGCTTCGATTTGAGTTTGAAACATCTCGCGATGGTCCAACGAAACTCGGACACTTCGCCAACCGAGAAACGGATTGAGTTCTTTGGGTGAATCGAAATACGGCAGCATCTTGTCGCCGCCGATGTCAAGAGTTCGCACCGTGACCGGTTGGCCGGGAAAACCTTCGACGACGCGTCGATAGATTTCGTATTGTGTTTGGCGATCGGGAAAACTCGCACGCGACATGTACGGCAACTCGGTGCGATAGAGTCCGACACCGAGCGCCCCGTGCTGCTGGGCGATCGCGACATCGCTTAGCAATCCGATGTTGGCGCGAAGCGAGACACGCGTCCCGTCGACCGTCACAGCATCGCGATCTTTGTATTGCTGTAGTGCTTCCTGTTGACGAACACCGTCAATCTTCAATCGCCGGTACTCGTCTTGAATCGATTGAGCGGGATCAATGTGCAGCGCTCGGCTGGCCGAATCCAGAATCAAATTCGCGCCCGGCTCGACATGGCGCGACGCTCCGGCAACGCCAACCAACGCGGGAATTCCAAGCGATTTCGCGATAATGACGGCGTGGCCGTTCGAATCCGACGCCTCCAAAACCAAGCCGAGTATTTTGGCATGATCGAGCATCGCGATGTCCGACGGCAGCAACGACTTCGCGACAACGATCGCGTCATAGGGCAACGCAATAACATCGCGAACTTGTCCGCCCAAGTTGGCCAGCAACCGGCGCCCGATGTCTTCCATGTCGGCGGCGCGTTCTTGCAAGTACGGATCGTCCATCCTCTGAAACGCGTTGACGTATTCGCCGATCACATGCTTGATCGACCACGTGACACTGCGTCCGTCGTGGATGTGACCCCGCAGTTTGTCGATCAAGACGCGATCCTGAAGAATCATCAAGTGGCTATGGAAGATTGCAGCATCTTCTTCGCCGAGTCGCTGGGCTAATCGCTTTTCGAGGCACAGAGTTTCGATCTTAGATTTTTCGAACGCATCGGCTAATCGGTCGAGCTTCGATTCCAGTTCGACCGGTTCATCGTCGCCGATATCGGCGACGCCCAATTCTTCGTCAATCAAGAACGCCGGTCCAATCGCGACACCACCGAACCCCAGTTCACCTTTAAGGATGGAATCCGTGATCGTTGCGGATGGTTGATGACCGGCCGCGTGGGTGGACGCATCGACGCGAAGCTGGGACTCGCGTTCAAGGCGATCCATCAATCGAGCGCTCGCGACGACTGCCGACAATTGAAACGCAATCGTCGTCAACGTGCTGATTTCGATGGCGTTGAATTGCCGTGGCTCAATCGTTTGAATTGCCATCACGCCGATCATCCGTTGGCGATCGTGCAACGGGATCCCAAGAAACGAGTGATAGATTTCTTCGTTTGAGTCGGCGATGTAGTGAAATCGTGGATGCGACTGTGGTTCATCGACGTTGACGACGTTTCGCGTCTCGGCCGTGTAACCGATCAAGCCTTCGTCGAGACCAAGACTGATTCGACCCACCGCATCGAGTGCCAACCCGATGGTTGCGCGCAACACCAATCTTTCGTCGTCCAACAAGTAAATCGAACACACTTCGGTTTGCATGCGGCCAGCAACTAGCCGAACGATGTTGCGAAGCGTTTCTTCGAGTCCTTGGGACTGCAGAATCAGCTTGCTGATATCTTCCAGCGTTGATAACCCGAGCCGCTCGTCGCGGGCGTCGTCCGTGTTACGAATCGATTGAGGTGGCACCATGAATAGCGAAGCGACAGGCGGGAGTGTTCGAGAAGCGGATGCGAGCCGAGTGGAGAAAACGCCATCGGACAGAGACCAACAGGTTCAACCACGAGCTCTGGTTCAGCAATCAGCATACCGAATCGAGCCGATTCTCGGGCTACGGGCGCGGTACCCGCCCGGTTCGTCGCCCGTCATCGACGATTACTTGCAGAGGAGATCTCCATCTTGCCTGATTACCCCGAACTACGCATCGCGACACGATTGGCTTGGTGACTCTGCCGATGCGAGATGCCTAACAAAGCGGCCTACGGTGCACTCAATCAGGGCAACCCAATCGACTGACGATGCGGCCATGCGACAATCGCCACCCTCAACGGGGCTTAACAGCCGACCGTCGCCCCTCAAAGGACGCCTAGGCAATCGGGCCGGCCAGGGTACGGTAACTGCACACCTCGCTCCGCTTGACTGCGGCGCTCCTAGCCTTCTCTTTTCGATCGGTACATACTTTGACTGAGGCTTCGTTTCCAAACTATCGACACACGAAAATCATTGCGACGCTTGGTCCGGCGACCGAATCTCGCGAGCGTCTTACCCAGTTGATTCTTGGCGGGGTCGACGTGCTGCGTCTGAACATGGCGCACGCGACGGGCCAATGGATCAGCGACATCATCAGCCTCGTTCGGGAAATTTCTTGCGAAGTAGATCGCCACGTCGCCGTCATGATTGACGTCAAGGGTCCAGAAATTCGAACCGGAATCGTTGAGTCACCAATCGATTTGAATAAAGGTGACCGAATTGATTTGTGCACCGAGAGTGCCGACCCGTCAGCATCCAATGTCGTTCGCGTCACCGTCAATTATCCTGACTTACCTCGCGACATCGAAGTTGGCGCCACCATTTTGGTCGACAGCGGGTTGATACGTTTGAAGGTCGTGGGCAAAGATGAAACCAGCGTTCAATGCGTGGTGATGACGCCTGGATCGTTGGGGTCGCGTCGTCACATCAACCTGCCCGGTGTCGAGGTCAATCTTCCAGCACTGACCAAGAAAGACGAATCCGATTTAATCGCAGGGATTGCCGCCGGCGTGGACTTTGTTGCGCTGTCATTTGTTCGACGCGCCAGCGATATTGAAACGCTTCGCAAATTCTTGGACGACCGCGGATCGAAGGCGCGGATCATCGCCAAAATCGAAGAGCAAGCCGGCGTTCGAAACATGGACGAAATCATCCGGGCGGCCGATGCCATCATGGTGGCCCGCGGCGACTTGGGCATCGAAATCGATTACCACCGCCTGCCGTTGGTTCAAACGCAACTGGTTCGCGCCTGTCAAGGCGAGGGTAAGCCGGTGATCATCGCGACTCACTTGTTGGAATCGATGATCCAGTCGCCCATCCCCACGCGAGCTGAAATCTCGGACGTGTCCAATGCCGTTCGCGAGCAAGCCGATGCGGTGATGTTGTCGGGTGAAACGACAACGGGCCTGTACCCGATCGCATCCGTCGACGTTTTGAAAAATATCATTCAAAGTATCGAACCGTCTGTCAGCACCGATTTGAACAAACGCATTGTGCTGCGAGAACCCAAAGCGAAGATGTTGAAAGCGTCGGCAGTGTTGGCACAGGATCTGGGGCAATCCGGCATCGTGGTGTTCACGCGCAGCGGATTCTTGGCCTATGTCTTGGGTGCACTTCGTCCGCGAGGCGTTCCCATTTTCGCCTTCACCGATGTCGAATCGACGTTCCGTCAATTGCTTTTGCCGTGGGGCGTCGAACCGTTCTTGATGGATTTTTCCGATGACCCAGAACAAACCATCCTCGATTCGCTTGACCGGCTGAAACAAAATCGATGGTGCGTTCCGGGGTCATGGTTGGTCGTCATCACGAACGCGTTGGCGAACGAAAAAGTGATCGACACCATGCAGCTTCGGAAGGTTGATTGAGAACCGAACTTCAATGAATGACCCGCGTGAAACCACTATCCCCCATCGAGTTAAGCGATGTTGCTGTGAACCCGTTAGCAACGTCAACGCCGTTCCGAAAAATCGTAACGGGGCTGACATTGTTCTTGTTCGTCTGTGTCGTCGCAGTCATCGGCTACATGGCAGCGGGATGGAAATTCGACGACGCAGTCTACATGGTGATCATCACCATTTTCGGCGTGGGCTACGGCGAAGTTCATCCGATCGTGTCGCCAGGACTTCGAGCCTTGACGATCATGGTCATTATCGCGGGATACGGAGCAGTCATCTACACCGTCGGTGGTTGCATGCAGATGCTTATCGACGGAGAACTGAACAAGGCCCTAGGAGCACGACGGATGACCAAGGGAATTGAACGCCTCGAAAACCACACCATCATTTGTGGCATCGGTCGATTGGGAACAATCCTGGCTCGCGAACTCGCAAGGGCAGGCAAACCGTTTGTTGCGATCGACGCCGACGTGTCACGATTGCAGGACGCCGAGGCTCGCGGATACCTCGTGATTGAAGGTGACGCGACCGAAGAAGAAACGCTTGAACAAGCCGGCATTCATCGCGCTGCAACTGTCGCCACAGTTTTATCCCAAGATGCTACCAACGTTTTCGTCACAATCACAGCGAGAGCGATGAACCCCAACGTGATAATCATCGCACGTGGCGAGAATCCTAGGACCGAAAAGAAGCTGATCAGCTCTGGTGCGAATCGGGTCGTACTACCCACCGCAATCGGTGCTCAAAAAGTTGCGCACCTGATCACTCGGCCAACCGCCGAAAATATGCTGGACCACTTGCGAAGTGAAAATACCTTGGTTGATGACTTGGCCTACATCGGATTGCAATTCGATGAACTTAAAGTCGAAGCGGGCTCCGTTATCGTCGATCGTGAGATTCGCGAAATCGAGATTCGCAGCAATCACGGTTTCTTAATCGTTGGCATCCGTCGCGCAAAAGAAAATGAAGTTGGAATTTCCAAACTCAATCCCGACTCCAACACGAAACTGGCAGTCGGTGATGTCGTGATTGTGCTCGGACATTCGGATGATATCCCCGAGCTGGCCAGTCGATTTACAGCGAAATCAAAACGTATGACTTACCGAGGCGTGACGGTCGATTCATGAAATTCATTTCAACCTACGAAAAAGGAATTCGGAAATGGCTCTCGACATTGAAATCAGCAAGTCGCCACACCAATCTGTCGGACGATCTGATACCTGGCTGGAGCAAGCGAAACAGAAAGCCGAACAGTCACCCGAAATCGATGTCGTCATCGACTTAACAGGCATTGAAAGAATCAACAGTCACGAGTTGAACAAATTGATCCGGCTACAGCTTCATGTGAAGCAGTGCGGTCGCCGGCTCGTTCTGGTCAACGTTCAAGAGACGGTGTTTCAAGTCTTTACGCTGACGAGGCTTGACCGATTGATCGAACTCCATCACGACGGTCACTTTGAACCACCCGCCGCCAAAATGTTGAGGCCAAGACGATGACGGCGGAACGATATCGCATCGAAAAAGCTTGCCGCGTCATCCTACTGTTGGGCTTAACTGCTGGGCTTAGGTGAAAGCCTTTCTTTACGCCGACCGCCCATTCGGTCGATGAAACCAAACTCGCGTTTTCCGCGCGTCGGAAAACTTCTACGAGGAACTGCTTTGCGATCCTGGTCGCGGCGATTCGTCAACGTCGTCAACCTGATCCAAGAGCAAAGTCGGGCAGACCTCTTGTTCGCCGCACTGATTGCACACCAGTCGAACCAGGTCCGTCGCGCCGATTTTGAGATCTTCTTTCTCACACAGTTCGTACAGTTTCTTGAGGTGAACGCAGCTCATGTCACGCGACTCCGTTGAGGTTTCAGTATCTCGCCATTCGATAAATTGTAGCACCGATACCGGACACCGAAATACGCCGAACCGTTCGACAATGCCGGTGCTAGTCGGTAAGTGCTTTCCTGCGACTTGAGCTTTTCCTGCGTTTCCCTGACCTGGGCCCGTAAGTCGCGGACAGAACTTCGTTGACCTTGATTCGATCGTTGCGATTTAGAAAAGCGGGCAGCATTGGGTCTGTGGTCTTTGTCATCTGCGCCACTAGCTTTGCCTGAAGTATCTCGAGCGTTGCCGCGTGATCCCGACTATCGATCAAGTTGTGAAGACAATTGGGGTCATTTCTTAGGTCGTAGAGTTCTTCGGGAACGCGGTATCGAAACAGATTCACTCTCGCTTGAATCGCTGGATCAGTTTTAGCGGCCCGGTTCATCGCTGCCATTGTCAGGCCTTCGTTGTTGTTTCCGTACCAATACTCGCCGTCACTGAACGGATTATAGATGTATCCGAAGTTTTCGTTCTGCACGCATCGCATCGGCACCGATTCGCCGCCCGCCTTTGAATCGATTTGCGTGAAGACGAGGTCGCGGTCGGTTTGCGACTGCCCCTTCAGCAATGGAAGAAACGATCGACCATCTAAACCGTCTGGAGCATTCACTCCGATCGCCTCCATGAATGTTGGAAAAAAATCCACGACAGAAACGAAATGCGATTCATCCCGAGTACCCGGTTCGGTTACGCCTGGCCAACGGACCAATAGCGGGCTGTGAGTGCTATGGAACCACGCGTTGCACTTTGCAAATGGAACCGCGATGCCGTTGTCGGTGATGAACAAAACAAGCGTATCGTCGGATTCGCCCGATTCGCCCAACGCCTGCAACACTTTGCCGAACGTGTCGTCGAGGCGTCTTGTAGAATTCAGATACGTTGCCAGTTCGGCTCGCACGCCCGGCAAGTCGGGAAGAAATTGGGGCACATCCACTTCATCGGGTTGATAGACACACGAGGGCATCGACGCACCCTTGGTGAGCTTTTCCGGATCACAATAGGGACGATGCGGATCGTGCGAGTTCACCATGAAGTAGAAGGGTTTGTTCGCCGCTTGGCACTCTTTCAAAAACGTCTTTGTCCGTTGGTAGTAGATGTCGGGATTGCGTCCATTTCCTAAATCTTTCTGATCGAATTGATAGTCCCATTGCATCGATTGCTTGGGCGTCGAATGGCCAACCTTGCCAAGAATTCCCGTGTGATATCCGGCTGCTTGCAGCGTATTCACGATATCGGGTACGTCCTCACGTGCCGGCATGAACCCCATCGCTCCCGAACGATGGCTGTATCGGCCCGTTGCAATCACGGCACGACAAGGTGCGCAGATAGCGACGTTCACATGAGCCTTGGTGAACATCAGGCCGGATGCCGCAAAGGCATCCAAATTCGGTGTCAGATTCGCGGGCCGGCCGTTGTACACGCCCAGAGACTCAGCATGTAGATCATCAGCGGTGAACAACAGAATATTGGGCTGTGCAGCGTTGGCATCGAAACTCGGAATTCCGGGAAACGTCGAGGCAATGAATGTTGCCAACAGAATTGCACGAATCATTGGATAGGGTTCTCTGGATTTGGCGGGCCGCATTGCAACAAGGTTCTGGCTACGTTCTAGCACACGAACGCGCGGGAGATGGTTCGATTACGGTATCTGTTTGCCTGGACGTGCCAGTAGAATCACGAACATGCATTCTTTGCAGACATTGCCAAGCGATTCTCGTCACAGCCGCCAGTGGCTGTGTCCGTCGCGATACCTGGTTCTTCCTCTTGCCATAGATACGCTTTGAACATCCTTCTGACGAATGACGACGGCATGGATGCCCCTGGTTTAGCTGCGTTTTACGAAGCCATCACCGCGGTCGTCGGATCCGATGCGAACGTAACCGTTGTGGCGCCGGATCGCGGGCGCAGCGAGTGCGGGCACAGTGTCACCACAGGACGATCGCTGGTCATTCATCAACATCGCGCCGGATGGTATTGCGTCGATGGAACACCCGTGGACTGCGTCAGGGCAGCAACGTCGACACTGATGCCTTGTGTTGATCTTGTGCTATCAGGGATCAACGCGGGCGCGAACTTGGGAATCGACCTACTGGTCAGCGGAACGTTCGCCGCCGCGCGGGAAGCAGCTCTGCAAGGTATCCCGGCACTCGCAGCTTCTCACTACCGTCATCCCGATGTGCCCAAGACCTGGGACCATGTGGGTTGTTGGTTGGCGCCGACACTGAAAGAATTTTTTGCACAGTTTGCCAATGGACGGCTGACAGGATCCGAACATTTGTGGAACCTCAACCTGCCAGCGGTTGCCCCTGATGGACCTATTCCCGATTGTGTCGAGTGTAGAGTGGACTCACACCCGATGATTCGAACCGGACAACTTGTATCGAGCGAACGAGAGTCCGCTCAAAAGCTAACGATGTCATCCGAATTTCACGGTCGTCCGCGGGACGCCGGGACCGACGTCGACCGCTGTTTTGCTGGCCACATTACGTTGACACGGATGACACCGCGAATCGTCTGATCCAGGCAGCACGCCTCGTGCAAATGCGACCTACGAGTGCGGTTTGCTAGCAACCGAGACGTTGGTTTCATCCATTGACATGGCCACGGGTGCCGAACCGGGTGAGGCGACCTCATGACGATCGAGTTCGCCTCGTACGATCCTTACTTCACGCGGCGCTTCGATTCCGATCGCGACGCGGTTGCCGGACAAACGGTTGATCGTCAACACGATGTTGTCACCGATGAGTAGTTGTTCACCTTCTTTGCGGCTTAGTACTAACATGATTCACTTCCCTGAGTAGCTCTTGTGATGTGGTTTCCATAGCGAGTGGTACAAACACCGTACCAATCGTCCGCTTTCGGGCCAGATTCATGGAACAATTCGAGCCGACTTGAGCGAAAACCAACATTTCGTTTGATTTTTCGCGAAAGATCTTTTTACGACCGTTCCAATTGCCAATGTCCGAAAACGACCAACGTTGGTTGACAATCCATCGCTGCAACGCGAATTGAACCGGCCGTCTCGTTTTGAGACTCTGCCGTTCACTTCCCCGCGTCAAAAGAACTATCGCATCGCCCCGTGACACGTCTGGTCACTGGCCCAAGCAGCCGGATTTTGAAGCTAGGCCAGATGCCGCGCCAACTTCTCTGTGTCGGGGCTTTCGACAACGCCCAACTCTGTAACGATGGCGGTGATCAAATCTGCCGGCGTGACATCAAAGGCCGGGTTGATGACGTTGGCCGCGTCCGGGACGACGCAAACACCATGCGGGCTGCTGACCTCGATTCGGGCCCGTTGTTCGATCGGAATCAAGTCGCCATTCGCCAACGACAAATCGAACGTGCTCGATGGCGCCGCCACATAGAAGGGCACGTCGTGGTACTTGGCCAACACGGCTAACGGATAGGTTCCGATTTTGTTGGCCGCGTCGCCGTTGGCCGCGATACGGTCGGCGCCGACGATCACGGCATCGATCTTTCCTGTTCGCAACAAACTGCCGGCCATCGAGTCGGTCAGCACCGTGACGGGCACTCCCGCTTGGCTCAATTCCCAGGCGGTCAATCGTGCGCCTTGCAACAACGGGCGAGTCTCGTCGGCGAACACTTCGATCGCGTGTCCCGATTGATGCAAGTGATAAATCGGTGCCAGAGCTGTCCCCCACATCGATGTTGCCAATCCGCCGGCGTTACAGTGCGTCAACACCGCGTGACAATCGCGAAGCAGCGTGGCGCCGTGGCGACCGATATCACGACACATCATTCGATCTTGATCATGGATCGCGATCGCTTCGGCTTGAAGCACGCCGGCTAAGTCATCGTCGGATGATGTGCTTTCGACAACCGCTTTCATTCGATCGAGCGCCCAGAACAGATTGACCGCCGTCGGCCGACTGGTCGCCAACCGCTCGATCGCTGATAAATATCCGGCGCGGTTAGCGGGCTTTGCCAAGCAGACACCGTAGGCGGCCGCGATCCCGATCGCTGGAGCGCCTCGAACGACCAAACGACGGATCGCATCGTGCGTTTGCTCGACATCTTCACAAACTAACGTTACCAATTCACCGGGCAATCGAGTCTGGTCAATCAGAACCAATCGTCCATTCGTGTAAGCCAGCGTTTCGGGAACAGTGGTATCATTCATGCTCAAGTCTTCGCGGCGGACACTTCTGTTTCGTACCAGCCCTAGACTACCCGCTGCGTCCCATCTTGCCGAGACAGCCATGCCACGTACGTTCCGCCGCCTTCGCAGATTCGAATCACTCGAATCGCGCCGCATGCTGACCACGATCGCGTCAGCGGTAGGTGAAGGTGAATCGACCGCGAACGCCCAACCCAGTTTCGTGATCGCCGGTCCGGCACTGATTAACGAAGACGCACCGCTACAGTCGATTGCAAATTTTGCCAGCGACTTCAATCCAGGACCGGGCGAGGGTGACGAATCGACCGCCTCTCGAGTGCTTCACGACGAAGGCGCCGATGGCATCGTCGATCCTTTGTCGACCGACTCATCCGCCCCGACCAATTTGGGCCTGCTGTCGATCGGATCAAACATCGTTCGCGGAACCGTCGAGTCGGCAAATTCGATCGGCAACGTCGATGTTTTCACTTTTCAAGTCGAAGCCGGCT
Organism: Rubripirellula tenax; assembly: GCF_007860125.1. NCBI lineage: Bacteria > Pseudomonadati > Planctomycetota > Planctomycetia > Pirellulales > Pirellulaceae > Rubripirellula > Rubripirellula tenax. The sequence continues at coordinate 470,393 of NZ_SJPW01000002.1, read as the reverse complement.
TTCAATTAAATGGGCTGTTCGTGTTGGAATACGAATACGACCAGATTCCGACCAACCCCAACGAACGAAACGCATTCATTGCGATCGATGACACGGATTCGTTTCCCTACGACGCATTCGATTTGGACATCAACGCCAACCCTTTTTTGGATGAGACGCAGTTCATCGGCGGCACGGTGTTCGGACTGGACGACTTGCCCGAGGCGGGCGGTGCCAGCATCCTTCGCCGGGCCGGCATTGTTACCGGCAGCAAGTTCGTACCACCGCTTGCCGCAGGGACCTACACGTTTTACATCCAACAAACGGGACCCCTGAATCGATATTCGCTTGACCTTCGCGTCACAGAAACGGGTAAGCAGTCAGTGCTTGCCTACCACGTCACCAACGTCAGCGACCCGACATTGTTTGCCAGTGGCCCCACCATCGACAACAACGGAACGCTTCGCTTCCGTCCTGCGACGGATGCCAACGGCACCGCCACGTTCGATGTGACCGTCCAAGACGATGGTGGGACAGAGAACGGAGGTCTCGATATATCCGCCGTTCAAGTCGGCACCATCACGATCGCACCCGTGAATGACCGGCCGACGTTCACGACCATCCAACCACCCACGATCGTTCAAGGATCGGGACCGCAGTCCGTGGCCGGTTTCATTTCCAGTTTTGATCCCGGCCCCGATGACGAATCGTCACAAATTCGCATCTCCGCGAGGATTACAAACTTCGACAACCCCGAGTTCTTCGACGCCAATCCGATCATCGATGCCGACGGGACGTTGTTCTACACCGCACGGCCCGACATCACCGGCAGCGTCTCGTTCGATGTTACGGTAACCGATTCCGGCGGCGGACTTGGCACGTCCGACTCACAGCGCATCACGATCACGGTGGATCCAAAACCGATCGTCGAAGATCTAGGCGATGCACCGGAGCCTTACCCCGTCACGATCGATCGCGACGGTGCCCGTCATATCGTAGGCGACGTGTTTCTAGGTGCCACCGCAACGTCGGAATCGGATGGACAACCCAGCGAAGCCGCCGACGCCGATGCGGCCGATGATGGAGTCACTTTCATCACCGACGTGTTAGCCATTTCAGACACCGAGACCACCGCAGGATTGTCGATCGATGCATCGGCAAGTGGGTACTTGGATGCTTGGGCCGACTTCAATCGAGACGGCGACTGGGATGATGTCGGCGAGCAATTTGCGGCGTCCATTTCCCTTCGACCGGGACCGAATACCGTCCCCATGCGGATTCCGGCCGGTTCGGTTCCCGGCGAATCATTCGCCCGTTTTCGATTCAGCAGCCTCGGTGGCCTATTGCCGACCGGATCTGCTTCCGATGGCGAAGTCGAAGACTATCGATTCACGATTGTCGACGCTGCGTCGTCGCCGGATATCAACGTGCAATTGGCGTCCTCGGTCGCGGTCGTTGAAGTGACTCAAAGCAACGTCACCGTTCGCGACAATGACGTCACCCAGTTCACGTCGCCGGTCGCGTCTTTCCATTCGATCGTCGTCGCCAGTCCCGCAAACGATCCGGCGTTCACGATCTCGGGACAGAACCCCGTCGTCATCACGTATGCCAGCCTCGACGAACTTCGCATGGGCCAGTCACAACGAATCGATGGGCGTTTTGTTCGATCGGTTGTCGACACGAATGGTGAAAATCCGCTTTTCTTCGTGACAGATTTGCCTTGGCAAAATCTTGTTCGTTTCAGTGATGTCAACAACAGCGGTGACGTGACGGCCGGCGATGCTCTGCGGATCATCAATGAACTCGGTCGACGTACGTTTTCTGATCGCGAGACCCAGGTCCTGCATGATCCGATCAACATCCAAGTTTGGCCCGATGCGTATTTCGATCAGAACGGCGATGGACGAGTGACGACGATCGACGCGCTGCGAGTCATCAACGAACTTGCAAGGCTGCGAACGATCGCAGCGATGGAGTTGGTTTCCATTGATCAGGTGATCGAGTCGGCTGGATGGATGACCGACAACGCGGATCCGGTCGGTCCAGCAGTGGCGTCACTTTTTTAGCGGCAGACCACGGTGTCGTCGTGTCAAGCAACACCGTTTGAATTTGTCACCGCTTCCGCACGGGCAATCTTCGTTGCGACCGACGCGTCGTTTTCGACGCGGCACTCTGGCAAGCACCCGTTTCGGGTCTTGGCGGTAGATCTTCTGCAGCATGTTGTAGGTATCAGGTGCTTTTTCCGCCAAGATCGCCGGCGAGTCAAAAAAGTATTCCGAGAGCACCGCGAAATACTCGGCTTCGTTGGTGTAGGCATAGTCGTCGATATGTTCGTTGCTTCCCGGCGTTCGACGCAACTCTTCCGCGACCCAGCGCACCCAGGGGATGGCGACTTCCGTCGCGGCGGTTCGCACGACACCGTCAATCGATCCATCTTGCTTGTCGACCAGATGAGAAAATTCGTGGATGCCAACATTGCGTTTATCGGTAGCATTCGCGAAGCCGGCGATCAAATCAGGCTTCGACAAGATCATCACACCGCTCAGATGATAGGCGCCGACCATGCCCAACGTTCGTCGGTCCGAACTCGGATCGGTGCGAAAGTCTTCGCCGTAGGCGCTCGGATAGATCAACACCTCGCCCAGCCCTGAGTACTCCCAATCATCGAACCCGAAAATCGGAATCACTGCGCTGGCCGCAACCAGGGCGATGGTTCGGTCGTCGACATCGGTGCGAATTCCAGTAATCGCTACCTCGTCGACGAACACTTTCACCAGCTTGCGAAAACGTTCCTTGCCGTCGTCGTCGAGAGCGGCAAAGTAACCGACTTCGGTAGCCAGAGTATGCTCCCAGGCATCCGCCATCGGCTGATCCATCGCCGCACGTCGGCGCAGTGTCTTGCGGCGAGACCACCAAAAAACGATCGGCGCGACCAGGACCAGACCCAGCCACCAAATTGAAGCAATCGATAGAAATCCAGCAAGAATCACGATGGCCAGGGCAAAGCTCATCGACACGCTTCGGTTACGTCGATCCGTGTCGGCCGTTACCAGCATTCTGAGTCATCCATCAATGGGTGTTAAAGGCAAAACGGTTCTCGGGTGATCTCAGTGGGTTACGGTGCGTTCTTGTGCCGGTGCTCGAAAGCGATGATTGCCCTGCTTGGCCGCGCGATGGCTTTCACGTGTGTCTTGTTCGATTCCCGGGTCGCCCTGCGATTCCAACCATCGATCCAATTCCAAAGAGAGTTCTTCGCGAGTCTTGGCAATGGACGTCGAATCGGTGTTCAGTAAGTTTTGCATCTCGTAAGGATCCGTTGCCGTGTGGTAGAGCGTTTCCGCAGGCCGGCGTTGATACCGGTCCACCAACCGGTAAATCGCATCCGAGTTGGCCGTCTCCCACACCCAGGTCTGCCAGTAGGTCCGCGACGGACTGGTGCTGTTCTGGTGAGCCATCACGTGCTTTTCGATGTACAAACTTTCCGGACTCAAGTTGCGAATGTAACGGTACTTACCATCACTGATGGATCGTACCGGATACGGCGGCCCCTCGGGAACATTGTTATGAACGCCGTAAACGTATTTGCGGTGAGTATCCGCTTGTCCTTTCAATACCGACAAGAAACTGGTGCCGTCGAACGACTTGCCCGTCACATCGCCGCCCACGGCATCCACGATCGTTGGCGCGATATCGGCGTACTGAACCAATGCGTCGGTACGCTTTCCAGCGGCGACAATACCCGGCCAGCGCGCAATCAGCGCCGTGTGGACACCGGTGTCCCAGTTCGTCCATTTGTTGCCGGGAAACTGCGACCCCTGCTCGGAAGTAAACAACACCAACGTATCCTCGGCGTGCCCGGTCGCTTCCAGCATCGCAAGAATTTCACCGACTTGCCCATCCATGTAAGTGATCTCGGCCAAGTATCGCGAGAACGCTTCGCGAGTCACTTTGGTATCGGCGATGTTTGGCGGCAGAACGATTTTTTTAGCGGGATACGCCGATGCGTCCCCCATCACCCACGGCACGTGCGGCTCGACCAATGCAATGACCATGCAAAACGGTTGGTCAGTACTTCGCGTGACAAACGCTTCGGCGCCACTTAGATCGTGCGTCCGAGTCGGTTCGCGAACACACGACTTTTCAAAACCAGGGACATCCTCGAAGGGGAACGCTTTTTGGGGCAACACGTGAACCTTGCCCGCGATGCCGACGCGATATCCCAACTCGCTCAAGTGATGCGGAATACTCCTCGTTTCGGGAACGCTGGACGAATGATTCCACGCGCATCCATTGCGCATCGGATACTGGCCGGTGTACAGTTCCGCACGGCAAGGTTGGCACATCGCTTCGGCCACGTACGCTTGGTTGAACACCAAACCCTCGCCGGCCAGTTGATCCAAATTTGGCGTCTTGGCATTCAGACCACCGTAAATCGACAAATCGTTGTAGGTACAATCGTCGGCCATGATGACCAAAACATTGGGCTGGTCCGCTGTCGCCCAAGATCCGAGCATCACGAATAAGGCGAAGATGGCGATCAAACGTCGTGACATGGCGGACTCCGCAGGCTTGGAATGAATTCGAGTGCCGACATTCTAGTTGACCGCAGTCGGGTCGGGTTTCCGGTGGCGGGGCGGCGAAAAGCGGGATTCGACGCCGCCAAATTTTAGATCGTTTCCCAATTCGACCGATGCTCGTCATAATGCCTCAGATGGACACACCACTGACGACGACCGAACGATCGAAAAAGCGACAGGCTCCTGAACTGCTGGCACCGGCCGGCGATTGGGAGTGCGTCAAGGCAGCGGTCGAAAACGGTGCCGATGCGATCTATTTCGGTCTCGATTGCGGCTTCAACGCCCGCTACCGGGCCCAGAATTTTGGGATTCGCGACCTACCCGAATTGAGCAAACGACTGCGTGGCCGCGGCGTCAAAGGCTATGTGACACTCAACACCCTGGTGTTTCCATCCGAGATGCCGGCGATTGCGGATGTGGTCGAGCACATTGCGATGGCGGGCATCGATGCGGTATTGGTTCAAGACTTTGGCGTCGCTCGCCTCGTTCGCGAGATCTGCCCGGACTTGGAAGTACACGCATCGACCCAGATGAGTTTAACGAGCGCAGAAACCATTGCCGTCGCTGCGCAGCTTGGGTTGTCTCGTGTCGTGTTGGCCCGCGAGCTTTCGATCGACGAGATCCGCAAGATCACCGCGTCCACTGAGATGCCAATCGAGATTTTCATCCACGGTGCACTGTGCGTCGCCTACTCGGGACAATGTTTGACCAGCGAGTCTCTAGGTGGACGCAGCGCCAACCGTGGCCAATGCGCCCAAGCGTGTCGGTTGCCCTACGAATTGATCGTCGATGGCACTGACCATGAACTCGGCGACGTCAAGTATTTGCTCAGCCCTCAAGACCTTGCCGGTTACGCTGCGATTCCGGACGTCATCAATGCCGGTGTGGCGTCGATCAAAATCGAAGGCCGTTTGAAGACACCCGAGTATGTCGCCAACATCACCGGTCATTATCGCCGCGCGATCGACGACGCAATGGCGACGGGCCGTGTCCAGATCGACGAAGAAGCCAAGCGAGAAATGGAATTGTCGTTCTCGCGAGGTTTCTCGCCCGGTTGGTTGTCGGGCAATGATCACAAGCGGTTGGTTCCCGGATTGACGTCGTCGAAACGTGGCGTACGCATCGGCGAAGTCATCGATACTCGCAAGGGCGAACTCAAGATCCGCCTCGAAGGCCCAGTCGCATTGGGCGATGGGTTGGCGATCACCGGTTTCGATGGCCAGGAGCCACAGGGCGGCCGCATCTATTCCATCATGGAATCATCCGGATCTTCCAATGCATCAGGCGTGAAAACAAAAACGGCTGCATCCGGTGCATTGATTTGGATCGGATTCGGACACGGCGAAATCGATTGGTCCGAAGTCCAGATCGATGCCGTCGTCTACAAAAATGATGATCCGCAACTGAACCGTCGACTTCGAAAGACGTTCTCGAGCGAAGACCCCAACGGTCGACAATCGTTGGATATGCGCGTGGTGGTGAAGGTGGATCAACCGCTTTCAATCGAAGCCCGTCTGGCCGACGGCCGATCATGGTCGGTCACCAGTGACGAAGTTCTAAGCGTGGCCCGCAATCGCCCCGCCGACGAGGCCCTGATCCGCGACAAACTTGGTCGCTTGGGCGGGACTCCGTTTGTGCTAGGCGATCTGGATGTCGCGATCGAAGGCCAACCGATGGTTCCGATGGCAATGCTGAACCAAGTTCGTCGTGCGCTGGTCGAAACGATCGAAGCCGGCTTGGCCGAAGTGCCCGAACGAAAACTGACGATCGACTCCGCAAAGCGTTGGTTGGCACCCATTGCTGCCGAGGCGACAACCACTTCATCACCCAAACTGTCAGTCCTCTGCCGGACGATGGAACAGCTTGCCGCCGCCTGTCAGGTCGGTGTCGATATGGCATATGTCGACTTTCACGACGTTCGCACGTACCGGGACGCGGTTGCGATGGCCAAGGATGCTGGAACGCCCATCGGCATCGCCACCGTCCGAATCCAGAAACCGGGCGAGATGGGACTCTTGAAAGTGCTGCGGCGGTTGGATCCAGATGTGATCTTGGCTCGCAACTTGGCAGCGATCCGATTCGCGAAAGAGAATTTCGAGCACGTGATCGCTGACTTTTCGCTGAATGTGGCCAATCACCGATCGGCCCAGTGGCTTCGTGATCAGGGTGCAGCGCGAGTCACGGCGTCGTACGATCTAAATCGCGAGCAGTTGATGGACTTGGTCGACTCGCTGCCGTCACCATGGTTGGAGATCGTGATGCACCAGCACATGCCGATGTTCCATATGGAGCACTGTGTGTTTTGCGCCGTGATTTCCCCCGGAACGAACAAAACCAATTGCGGTCGTCCCTGTGACCGCCATGTCGTGCAACTTCGTGATCGCGTCGGTGCCGAACATCCGCTTCATGCGGACGTCGCATGTCGAAACACGCTGTACAACGCGACGCCGCAAAGCGGCGCCGAAGTGGTTGGCGATTTGATCGCTCGTGGTGTCGAATGGTTTCGAGTCGAGATGCTCGAAGAAGATGCCGACAGCACAAAGAGCACTCTCGCGGTCTATCGCAAGTTGCTCAAAGGCCAAGTCACCGGTCGCGAGGTCTGGCAGACGCTCAACGCATCCAATCGGCTTGGCGTCACGCGTGGCACGTTAGAGACCCAACGAAATCCGCTGGCCATTCTTTAGCCGTCACGTCCATCGCTCGCGTCCGGACGACTCGAACGAAGGTAACTAGACCGACGTCTCGTTGGTCAGCATCAAGTTAGACTGCTGGCTGAACAAAATCGGCATCGCCACTTGTTGTCGCAGTGCTCGAATGCCTTCACTTTGCATCGGGTCGGCGAGTAGTTCGTACAATCGATCGACCGAAAGCGGTTGCGAAAAGTAGTAGCCTTGAACCGCGTCGCAACCCCAGCGCCGTAGCGCCGCCAGTTGCTCCTTCGACTCGACGCCCTCGGCAACGATCCTGGATCCGAGTTGGTGCGCCAATTGAACGATGGCTTGCGTGATGACCGCATGACTGTGGTCGGTGGCAATCGCAGCGGTGAAACTGCGATCGATTTTGACAGCCTCGATCGGGTAGGACTGGAAACAGGTCAGCGACGATTGCCCTTTTCCGAAGTCGTCGATCTGGATCCCGACACCGGTACGATGAAGGCTTAACATCGTTTGAACGGCTTGTTCGCGGTGTCGCGGATCATAGGATTCGTTGACCTCCAGTTTCAATCGCTGCCTTTCAAAACCGGTGCGGTCGATAATTTGATTTAGTCGCTCGACAAAGAACGGGTCACTCAATTGGCGGCGTGACGCATTGACGCCCATGTAGAGATCCTGGTGCGACCCAGCAGGCAGTCGCGAAACGACGTCGTTGAATGCATTCATCGCGTGCTCGATTGCCCATTCCCCGACTTTGCCGATCAAACCGATCTCTTCCGCCATCGGAATAAAGTCGCTTGGCGAAATGTATACGCCTTGCTCGTTCTTCCATCGCATCAGCACTTCGATGCCCATGATCGAGGCATCGCGAAGGTTCACGATGGGTTGATAGTTCAACTCGAAGGATTCAAGTTCGACGGCGCGACGAAGTTGATTTTCAAGTTCCATTCGTTCGACGACATCGGCGTGCATCGATCGGTCGAAGACGGCGATGCGACCCTTGCCCGCATTCTTCGCGCGATACATCGCCGTATCGGCGTTTCTTAGCACGATGTGTGCTTCAGTAGCGTGATGGTTCATATACGCGATGCCGACACTTGTGCCGACCGTTACCAAACGACCACACAATGGAAACGGCTCGGAGATCTTTTCGACGATACGGTTGGCGACGGTAATCGCGTCCCTTTCATCGGCCAAGTTCTCCAACAGCACAACGAACTCGTCGCCACCCAGACGCACGGTCTCCTTGTCGGAATAGCGTCCCGACGTGTCCGAGTCGCGGACGCATTCTTTCAAGCGGGCGGCGACTAGGTTTAACAAATCGTCTCCGGCATTGTGACCCAGGCTGTCGTTGACGATCTTGAAGTTGTCCAGATCCAAGAACAGCACGGCGTTCTCGCACTGTATGCCTGAGCGATTCTCTTGGATGATTCTTTCCAACTTGTCCAACAGATACGGACGGTTGGGCAACTGTGTCAACGCATCGCGAAGCGCCATTTCCCGCATCTCTGCTTCAGCACCACGGCGCAGGACGACTTCGTGTTCCAATTTTTTCAGCTCGAACCGTCGCTCGTTTTCGAGTCGGCTTTTCTCGCTCAGCGCCAGCGCCAGTTGTCTCGCCTCATCCGACTCAAACGGCTTTCTCAAAAGCAACAGACGGTCGTTTCGCCCGAGTCGATCGAGCACGTGTTCCCATGCGTGGTCGCTATAGGCGGTGCAAACGACAACCTGAAGCGTTGCGTCGATCTGCCAAAGCGCCTCGATCGTTTCCAGGCCGTCCATACCCGATGGCATTCGCATGTCGACGAAGGCGACACTGAATCGATCGTCTTCAGCGATCGATTCGCGAACCAGGACGACAGCTTGTTCGCCGCCGTGCGCATGCGAAAGTTCGTAAACGTCGTCTTGAGTCTGTTTCTGAGCGACACCGATCGCGTCCACGTCGCTCGATTTAAGAAACTTGGACTCGAAGTCGGTCAGCGCATCGTCAACGCAATCCTTTGCGACAAAGATACGCCGAAACGTGTCATGAATGGGCTGCTGATCGTCGACGATCAGCAGGCGGCGGTAGAGGGGCGGGTTCATGCCAGTGTCTCTTCGTTCTCGATGATCGATTCGTCGGCGTGGGCTGCCGAGGACGTGCGTTGCTTTGATTTTTCTAATCGGATGGCGAACGTGGACCCGTGGCCGATTCCGTCGCTGTGCGCCTGGATGGATCCGCCAAGTTTTCGGATCGTGTTGGCACAAAAGTGTAGTCCCAATCCGGTTCCCCCTTCTCGCAATGTGAAGTGGGCATCGAAGACTCGGGAAAGCGTTTCCGCTGACATGCCACATCCAGAATCGCGGATCTCGATGCGAACTTCATTGCCGTGGTCGAGCAGACATACATTCAGCGTTCGTTGATCCTGCGGCGAAAGCGTCATCGCTTGCGCCGCGTTGCTGATGATGTTGATGATGGTTTGAAGCAAAAGCGATCGATCGCCATAGGCAAACACCTTGCCGTGGTCATCCATACGAACCGCGACGGACTCTTCGGTCAGCTTTGCACTGCAACAGCCGATCGCATCGTCCAGAATGGATCCGACGTCAACCATTCCGTATTCGATCTGTTGATCGGCATGTCGTTGTTGATCACGGATGATATCGTGAATGTGTTTGACGTTGTCGTTGAGGGTCGCCAACGTTTCGGACAAAGAGTCTTGATCGGATCGCCATTTGTTCGCCAAACTGTCGAGGTACAAGGGCGTTGCTTGGATCAGCTCGGGAGACCCGCCCGGTTCCTGCAACCGACGTGCGAGTTGTCGCAGCGGTTCCACCCGCAACGAACCGACTCGATCTGACGCGGTGTCGATCAGGCTGTTGACATTGGTCAACACGTTTCCGACGTTGTGAATCACCGTCGCGGCGACTTCGCTTCGCCCGGACGCTTGCGATGCTTCGGAGAGTTGCTTTTGCGTCTCGCCGAGTCGATGGATCATTTGGTCGAATGCCCGCGAAAGATCGCCGATCTCGTCATCGCATTCGAGCAAGAGCGGCGATACGGTCATGCCGTCGACGCCGACCGCGTTGAAATGATCACGGACGCGATTGAGCGGGAAGACGACGATCCACTGCAACGTAAGCAACAGCGACAAAATGGCCAAAACGCTGCCCAGAATGAACAGATTGCGAGCCATCGAGAAGGTGTGATCAGCTCGCGAAACAATTTGACGAGGAATGCGTATGAACACGTTTGCCAAACTGGTCGCCGACCGTTCGTCAACCGACGATGATGCAGTGTGATCGGTCGCTGGGGTGCTAACGAGAGGAAACTCGACCACCAACACTTTGGCGGCTTCCCACATCACCATCGATTCAGATTGTCGCGGCGGCTGCAACACGAAATCGACTTGCGTTTGCTCACACAACTTGTCGAAAAACTGCGGTGTCAATTCACGCCCCACCACCAAAGTTTGGTGGGTAGGGTCCGATGAAGGTTCGGCCGAATTCGGAATCGGCGATGCTGAACACATCACCAGCGCCCCATTGTCGATTCGAGCGAGTCCTTGAAAGGGCTTGCGTGGCGATTCGCTTGCCGAGGAACTCGCCCGTCGCGCCGCCTCAATCAACTCGACAACGTCGTCATCCCGTTCATGATTCGATCCCAATATCCACGTTGTGTCACCATGGTCTTCGACCGTACAAATCCATTGCAATTCATGCTCGTGCCATGTCGACGAGTGATCGCCCGACAAGTTGGATGCCCAGTTCGCGGCAAGTTCGCCGAAGTGGTCCATTTCGTTCTCGATCGCTGTCTGCACACGGAGCGCGTCGCGAGCAGCCGAGGTTCGTTCGAGCGCTGCGAATTCAGGACCGATGACGATGCGTTCGACGAGCTCGTTAACCATGATCACGGCCAGAAACATAGCGGCCAGCGACAACACCAACTTGCTGCGAACCGAACCGCGATTCGCTTGATGGGGTACTCCGCAAACGACGTCGGTGCAGCGATCGATCCCACGACGAAGGCGCGTCGGCACGAAAGCTATAAATTGAAGAAGCGGGTATCGCATCAATTTTGACCGATCTGGGAGCATAGGAGAGGCTCCCAATCCTAGGTTCCCACATGCCTTCGGTCGGTCGCTTGACCACAGATGCTGGACTCCGACGGATCAGATCCGCTTGGCATTGCGGACTGAATCGATTACAGCGATTGCAGCGACGAATACCACCTTTGTGGAACCGCTCAGCGACTGGGCGACTTGGCCTGGGGCGATTCGCGATAGAACCGCCGTGCCGCCGGATGAAATGCCAAACCTTGCCACTCGGCGGCATGCCGACGCGAAATCAGCCCGTAGCAGGGCGCGGGATCTTCATACAACGCATCCAGCATCGCCGTCACGAGCTCACCGGGCGAGTCATCTCTAGCGGCCAAGAACGCGGTGGTTCCGACCGTCGGGATTCCCGTCGCCGGCAATTCGATCCCCGGATGATCCGACGCTTCGATCGACATCGGACGAAGCGTCGGGTGTTGGAGTGCAATCTGTATGCCTTCGGTAACCGGGATCAACCGCCACTTTCGTTCCGCCATCAATCGCGTCACTAACGGACTTCCCTGTCCGATACAGATCATCGCAACATCGATGCCTGCTTCCGATTCTTGGTTCCCGTCACTGGAAAGCGTTTGCCAGTCCACGACTTCACGATGAACCGCATCGTCATCCAGTTGCAACGAATCGAAGATCAGCTCGGCCGTCGTTCGCGAACCGCTACCCTGGGGACCGACGGCAACACGCCGCCCTTCCAAATCGGCCAACGAGGTCACGTTGGATTCACTTCGCACCAACACATAGAGCAATTCGTAAAATAAGGGTGCGACAACACACAAATGATCGCCATCAATGACGGTCGCTTGCATCGGCGCTAAATCAATTTCGTAATCCAGTAGTCGTCTGCGATTGTCGACCGAACCGTTGCTGGAAACGACTTCGGTCAATGTGCCGTGATTTCGCGCGACGCGTGATGCCAACACCGACGAAAGGTCGCTATAGACACCGCCCTCCAAACCACCCGCGATGCGAATAAAACTCGGAATCGCATCTTTCCGCTGATGCCACACAGTCAAGAAACCTGCGGCAACGATCGGCGTCAACAAAAACATCAACAACATCGCGGCCTGAAAACGACGATGTTGATCCGACGAATGGAGCACACGTCGCCCGGTAAGCGCGCCCACAAGGGGCACACCCTCGAACCAGTGCCAAGCCTTCATGGCCACCGAACGAGGACGTGCTTCGATCGGTCTACCTTCTAAGAACGCGTTGAGTTCATCGGCGAGGTGGCTCGCGGATGCATAGCGATTTTCGGGCTGTTTCTCTAAGCACTTGGCGACAATCGTTTGCAGATCGATCGGCGCATCTCGGCGCAGCGTTCGCACAGGAGGCGCGGGATCATGAACGACTTTGACCAATGTCTGCATGACTGTGTCACCGACGATCGGTGGCCGGCCCGTCAGGGCCGCGAAAAGCACCGCACCCAGCGAGTAGATGTCGCTTTGCGGGCTAGCCGAGTCGCTTTTGCCACTGGCCTGCTCCGGCGCCATGTAGTGCGGTGTCCCGACGGCATCGCCACTGCCGGTGATGCTGCTGTCGTTGTCGGTATGCTTGGCCAGACCAAAGTCGGTAACCAAAATTTCATCGTTCTCGTTGATCAACACATTCGCGGGTTTCAAGTCGCGGTGTAGCACACCTTTTTCGTGGGCGTGGTGGATCGCGCGAGCGACGTCGCGGACGTAGCGGGCGGCGTCATGGACCGAAAGGGTCTCGCCGTTGATTTTCTTTTGAAGATCCGTTCCTCGAACAAACTCCATCGAAAAAAAGTGGTGTCCGGCTCGACGGCCGAACTGGTGTACCGACACGATGCCGGGGTGATGCAACCGCGCCGCAGCTTGGGCTTCGGTATAGAAACGTCGAACCTCGTCTTCGCCCGCCAAAATGCCGCTGCGGATCATCTTCACGGCGACCAAGCGGTCGAGTTCCGTTTGTTTAGCAAGATAGACAACGCCCATTCCGCCGCGGCCGATCACATCCAACAGCAAGTAGTCACCCAAATCAAACGGCAACGTCGGCCCTGGATCGCCTTTTGCGCGGTGTGCCATCGGAAGGGTGACCGCCGGATCGTCGCCCGATTCGCCGGGACCGGGCGTATGCAGTGCAACCGTTTCGGCACCCGTTTCGGATACGGCGGGCGTCACACCACCTTGGGTCGGACCGTGCCCGATCGTCATCTGGCCAATCATGTCGGCCGCGTCGATCAGCTCTTTGAGTTGGCCAGAAAGCTGCGGGTACTTGGCCAAAAACGCTTCGCGGGTTTCCAATCCGCCTTCGTCGCAACTTCGCAGGTAGGCCGCAAAGGCTTCATCGAGCGGGTCCACCAAGGGTGGTTCAGTTTTGTCTAGTTCATCCGGCATTCAAATTTCTTCGCGATGAAAGGTGATTCGTGCGAAAGGAAAGGCCGAAAAGATGAACGGACGGGGCGCAAAGGACTGCTTCGTGTCGGCGGCTCAAATCCATGGACAATCCTCTGCCGAAAGTACCGTTCGCAGTTTTTGAAGCCCTCGTTTGAGCAACCCGGCGACGGCGGTATCGGATTTCCCCATCCGTTCGACGATGTCTGAAAGCGGCAACCCTTCCATGTAGCGAAGTCGAATTGCTTCGGCTTGGGTTTCGGGCAACTGGTGAAGCGCTTCGACGAGCGCCAATACGGCTTCGCCGCGAATCGCGACACCACTGGGGCTTGTCGTGCTGCCCGGCAATTGGCCAAGCCAAGCGGCGCCGGAATCTTGGTTGGCCGACGCCGGCGCCATGTTGACTTCACGCCGGACCGATCGTTTCTTCGTCGTGATGTGGCGAGTCACGGCGGTGGCCACATTATTTTTCAGCATGCCACGCAACCACCCGGCAAACTCGGCCGGCGTCTCGCCGCGAAACGAGGGTAAGTCGCGTTTGGCTTCCAAGAACGTCAATTGAACAATGTCGGCCGGATCCACGCGTCGCCGTAACCGTTCGGACAAATACCGATGGGCCAGCATCAATAAATAGCCACGGTACTGTTCCAGGAGTCGCCCCAGGGCTTCATTGTCCCCCTGTTTCGATGCGATGACCAACTGAGTAGTTGACTGGTGGCCGTCCACAGCGTGGCGAATCCGGTTGAAAGGGAGCGATGTCTCGATCGAGGCGTCGACGAAAGACTAGCGATGGGCAATGGCGTCCGATTCAACCAAAAATCTGGGCATTCTGAACTCGGATCACGTTTACAATCTAATCGATCGCCGACCCGCCGTCGCGAATGAAGGTTGCTTCTGGCCCGAAAGGTTTTTTTGGCGTCCTCATTTTCATTTGGGGCCGGTACATTTAGATTCAGGACGTGCCACAGCCCACTTGGGTCGCCGGTACTGGGATGGAAACGCCGTATGCAAAGTTTGAGAGAAAAAGCCATGACCGTTCACCACACGCAACACCCAGTTTTTCGACGCCCACAAGCGACGGCAACTCTGCTTGCAATCCTGGTGACGTCGTGGGTCGGATGTGGCGGTTCCGCCACCCAGTCGGTGCCCGATGCCGTTGCGACAACCAGTTCACCCTTGTCGACCGCAAGTGTTACCGAGGCTGTGGAAGCACCGGGCGAGATCGAATTGCCGCCTGACTTGGTTCCTACGTTGTCGACCCAGCCCTCCAAATCAAGCGGCGGATTTGAGATGCCGTCCGACGAGTTGCCCCAGACAGCGAAAAACCAAACGGCTAGGAAACCGCCCATCAACGAATCGGCCAAAGTTCAATTCGCCAGTTGGGACGCCATTCAATCTCAAGTCACGTCGTCAGGAAAAATCACGGTCGTCGATTTGTGGTCGCTTTCTTGCGAACCCTGTTTGAAGGAATTTCCCGAGCTGGTCCGGCTGCACCAATCCAAAGGCACGTCGATCCAGTGCATCTCTGTCAACTTGGATTTCGATGGTCGCAAGAGTCGGCCACCAGAGCATTATGAAACGAAAGTCGCCTCGTTTTTGGATTCCGTCAAAGCCGAAGGATTTCGCAGCTACATCTGCACCACGGCCAGCGACGACGTCTACGCCACCGCGAACATCGACTCGATTCCAACGGTCATGGTTTTCGATGCTGCCGGCAAACCGGTGAAAGTATTCGTCGACGCCGGCGAAACGATTGGCTTCACGTACAAGAAAGACGTCTTACCGCTGCTCGAAACGTTAACGCAGTAAGCGGCCGAACGCGTGTCCGGATTCTAGGGTTCGACCGCGGCGCCGAACAACTGTTCGACGCGGCCAGTTGCTTTGTGAACGTCATGATGTGTTTGAATCATCTGCAACGCAGCGTCGGTGCGATCGGCAGCACTGGCCCGGTCGACTAGGAAGTTTTCGATCGCCACCGCAAGTGAGTGTGGCGATCGGGGTTCCGCCCAAAGAATCGTCGGTTCATCGTGTTCCAATTCGACCGTTCCGCCGGCGCGTGTGGCAATGACGGGTGTCCCCAACGCCATCGCCTCGAGCACCACGTTGGGCATGCCTTCGAAATGAGACGGCAACACCAATGCATCGGCCGTTGAGATCCAACCGGCTGGCTGACCTTGGCGGCCCAGGAACTCGATCACGTTTCGGCGTGGCGCGGCGCCCCAGGCCGATTCCAATTCACCGCGAAGTGGCCCATCGCCGATCAATCGCAATCGGATTTTTGGTAAGTCTTTGCTACGGTCCTCCAATTCGATCATCGCATCGATCAGATCGCCGTGCCCCTTTTCGGTACTCATGCGACCGACGCAAACCAGCGTTGTCTCGTCGTCGGACTTGGCGATGGACGCGGCATTTTCGATCGAACGGGTGAGCGCGTGGACATCGACTGGATTGGGAATCACCTGGATGATCTGCTCTGTCAATCCGTAGTAACGATGCGCCGATTCGGCGGCTTGACGACTGACCGCGACGACACGAAACGATTGACGATACGCCTTTGCCAAACGTCGACGTTTCAGTTCCACAAAACGCGATTCAACCAACGGCAATGCGTGTTCAGGTGGGCTGACGATGGTCGAAACACGAGGTACACCGACCGATCGCGCGGCCGGTCCGGCAATCATCGTCATGTGAAACGTTCGATCATAAATCACGTCGATCGAATTCGATTGCAAGACCGATTCAACGTGGCTGACTTGCCGACGAAGTTCACGTCCAGGGAAATAGATTCCCGATGTTGAAGGTGCGTCGTCAAACGAGTGAACGATCACATCACCGGGGATCTGATCCATCCATTCACCGTCGCGCGTAAGAACATACAGGTGTGGCGTGAATCGCGTGCGATCGAGGTGCCGTAGCAGCAGCAATGTCTGCTGCTCGCTTCCACCGCCTCGCATCGAACTGATCATCAACAGGACGTTGATCCGGCGGGCCGGATTCTGTCGCTGGGATTCACTCACTTGGCTTCACTCATTTTGCAACTCCACGTCGACCCAAACCATCCGGTGGTCACTCGCGTTGAGCAGTTTCCGGTTCGGTGCTTTTTTCGTCGGCCAGAACACACCCGACTGTTGGATCGCGAATCCGCGACTGGGCAATACGTAATCGATTCGCATGTTGCCGCTGCGACCAAAGCTGGCCGTATCCAACCGGGGATCGCCCTTCGCCTTTGCTCCGCCAAGATATCCGCCCCCTGCTTCACGTCCGCCAACGCTTTGCGGTTTCGGATCGGTCAACAACGGATTGGCCAACAACGCCTTGATCGCTTCGGATCGGCTATCGCCATCGGCCGCGTCACTGTTCAAATCGCCGGCGACGAAGAACAATTCACCTTCCGTTAACCCTCCCGAGCGATCTTGATCATCGACCAAGAACGTCGCGGTCGGGTTTTGTGTGTACTCGTTCCAAAATCGAATCTCGTCGTGGTTACGACAGCCGTTGCGATCTTCGGGGCCGTCGAAAACGGGCGGCGTCGGATGGCTGGCCAAAACATGAATCACACGATTACCGATACGGACAGGAACGTCGATGTGGTTCTTGCTAGACAAACGGATCACGTCCCACGTCGCATCGTCGTAGAACGATTCACCAGTGTTCGGATCGGTTGGCCGCAGAGCATCGGGAAGGTCCTTCCATCGCAGTTTTTGAAACGTGCGAACGTTTGCCGACTCGATCGGAAAACGACTGAACACCGCCATGGAATACTGACCCGGATAGATCCCGAATCCCCACGCGTCGCCCGGCCCCGATGACTTGCCATCCCCATCAAGATCGCGTGTCGAGTCGATGCCGGTGTTGCTGGGTGCGGAGTAGACATAGGGATACTCGATCGGTTCCAGACCAGCTTGACCGACGGCAAAGTACGCTTCGGCAAGCCGTTTGGCCGTTGCAGCATCGGCGTCATAGTCGATCTCGTTGATCACCAGAATGTCGGGCCGAATGGTTTGAACGATCGTCGCCACGCGAGTCGCTTGCAGATCCTTTCCATCGGCCAGTCGCTCGAAAATCTGGCCGGCTTTCTTACCGTAAAGTGACGCGTTGAACGTCGCCAAACGAAGAGACTTCGGCGTCGCATCGTCGGCTCCGGCGGAGGAAGTGAACATGATGACGGCAATGAAGGCGGCGACGGTAGCAAAGTGGCGGTGGTGGATGATCATGACAAACGTGCAGTCTGGGAACGAACGGGCGGGCGGGTTACTTTAACGTCTTTCTTTCGGCAATGGATCGACGCGACCATGAACGTCCCTGCAACCTCAACTCCTGATCAAATTCCAACGATCCAGTTGCATCGCATCTTGGGTGCTCGCCCCGTCGACGATTCACAAACCTCGTTTTGTGTCTGGTCACCCGATCACGACTGCGTCGAAGTTCACCTCGCTGATTCTGGCCGCGTGGTCGGATTGGATCGCGTCGAAGGTGGCTACCACGTCGCGCGGATCGATGGAGTCCTGGCCGGCGATCGGTACTTTTATCGATTCGACGGCGGCCCCGATCGTCCCGATCCGGCTTCGCGTTACCAAGCCGAAGGCGTTCACGGACCAAGCCAAGTGGTCGACGATTCGTTCCCCTGGACCGATAACGCGTGGCAGCCACCGGCAAATCGCGGCTTGGTCGTTTACGAATGTCACATCGGCACTTGGACAACCGCAGGCACCTTCGTCGCGGCGATCGACCGATTGGACGATTTGGTAGACCTGGGTTTCAATGCAATCGAGTTGATGCCGGTCGCCGATGCGGCCGGGCGATGGAATTGGGGTTACGACGGAGTGTGTTTGTTCGCCCCCAATCGTAACTACGGATCACCCGATGATTTCCGAAGACTCGTCGACGCGGCTCACGCAAAAGGTGTGGCCGTCATCCTTGACGTCGTCTACAACCACTTGGGCCCTGAGGGAAACTACCTGGGCGATGCGGGGCCTTATTTGTCGGCCAAGCACCACACGGTCTGGGGATCGGCCCCAAACTTTGACGACGCCGAACACGGCGTTTCGCTGCGTCGGTTCTTCATGGCCAACGTGATCTATTGGCTCGAAGAATTCCACCTGGACGGCCTGCGTCTGGACGCGATCCATTGCATGATGGATCACAGCGGGCGGCACATCGTCAAAGACATGGCCGACGCCGTCCGCGACTGGTCGGCCGCAAGCGGTCGCCGAGCGATGTTGATCGCCGAATCGAATGTGTATGACGAAGAAATGCTGGTGCCGACGGCCGACGGCGGTTGTGGGTTCGATGCCCAATGGGGCGATGATTTCTTGCACAGTGTCTTTGCCGTCGTTCGACCGGGCGAGAGACTTTGCTGCCGAACCTACGAATCGGGCACGGACTTGGAACAAGTGTTGAAGATGGGCTACGTCTTTGCCGGTACTTTGACCAACCAGCGCGGACGACGCCCGATGGGCGAGCGCATCGATACATCGGGTCTGATCTACAACATTCAAAACCACGACTTCATCGGCAACCATCCGCTTGGGAAACGGTTGCATCAGGTCACTTCGCTGGAAACCCAGTCGGCCGCTGCAGCATTGTTGATGTTATCGCCCGGCATTCCGATGGTTTTCATGGGCGAAGAGTTCGCCTGCGAGCAACCGTTTGCGTTCTTTGTCGATTTTGGCGACGAGTCGCTTCGCAAAGCGGTCGTCGAAGGTCGACGGCGTGAGTATCCGCAACACGATTGGTCCGGCGGCGCATCGCCGATCGACGAAGCGGCTTTCTACCAAGCCAAGATCGGCGAAGCAGCCGACGGCAATCAACCGATGCGACACTGGTATCGATCTTTGATCCGCATCCGTCGCGACTGGCTCGGTCACGGGTTGATCTCAAGCGACGGTGTCCAGATCGAGACCAACTTGGCGGCCGGTTTGTTCGTGATGCGTTATCAACGCGACGAGATGTCGGCAACGGTTGCCGTGCGACTGGTCGAAGGCATCACGGCAACCGATCCCATCGAATTCACTTGCGATGGCAAACTGATCTTGGACTCACGCGGCGAATCGGCCGACGGAATGATCCTGCCCAATCACGCGAAAGTTTTTCTTTCGCTTTGAGCAGGGTTGATCAACGCAGGCAGGTTCACCGTCGATCGGGCGTCTTATTGACGGTTTCGGCAAACGATGGACGTCGTTCGGATTCGCGGGCGCGGTGCCAAAGGGCGACGATCTCGCTGGTCAAACTGGTCGCGATCGTTCGATGGTAGGGAGAGTCCGCTGGCAATCCTTGGACCAACCGCTGGTGGGCCTTGGCGAGATTGTGATACGGCATCCTTGGGAACAAGTGATGCAGTGCGTGATAGCGAGTCCCGATCGGTCCCCACAATTCGCTGATCCAGGGCTTGTGGGGATAGTTGACGGTGTCCAGCAATTGTTCCTCGAATGTCATCTCGCCTTCTTCGTTGGTCCAGCGATGCGCGCCGAGCGTGCGGATCTCGTTCAATACCAACAGCCCGATCCCAACACCGTATGCGACGATCCAAAACGGGTCGAACCAAATGCCGGTACGAAAATAGTGCCTGGACAACAAAACGATGCACCACAAAAAGCAAAAGAACTCTTGGATCACCACCGTCCGCATCAGTTCGGGACCGGCGTCGGTTCGCTCATAACTGGGGTCGACCAACATCGTCGACGCGTGACGATGCACCCATTGTCGGGCGCCGGGAATGACCCAACAAACCGGGCTGATGATCAAAAATCGTGCAATTCCTAAGAACGGGACCAGCAGTGCCTGGACCACGAAACCGACGATCATCCATCGCCCCATATGACTGAGTGCCAGGTACTCGCCGTCATGATCGGTGCCATAATGCTTGCGTCGGTGGTGGTCGACATGCGGGTAGTAAAGGAACGACGGAACCAAAAAGAGAATCCCACACAACGCGTTCCACACGAATCGAAACGCACCAAACCCGCGTTTGGGCAGGTGTACCAACTCGTGAATGAACATCAGTGCGCGCATGTACGCCAACACCGTGATCACATAACACACGGCGGATCCACCCCAAGCCCAGGCGGTATCGGGAAATCGCCGAGGAATGAATAGAATGCCATGGATGGCGATGTGACCGATCAGAATCGACGTTAAAAAATCGGTCCAATAGATCCAGGGTTTCGGCGAATTCAAATCGCCAATCAACCGGCGGGCTTGAGCGAACGAGAACGTCGGCGAATGGGTCGATGCGTCAGACATGATGGCAGCGAGTTTCGGGGCGTCGGGCAGAGAGACTATGTTGCTTGTTGACGTTTCGTCAGGCAAGTCCAACTTTGTCGCTGATGACTTGCACTCGACAAAAATTTAAATTTACACAAAAGCGTTTCTCAATGGACATCGTGGTGATTGGCGCTGGCGCGGCGGGCATGCTGGCGGCGGCGGAGGCTTCCCGTCGCGGCGCCAACGTTACTTTATTAGAAAAGAACACAAAAACGGGTGTCAAGATTTTGATGTCCGGCGGAACCCGCTGCAATTTGACGCACGACACGGATGCTCGTGGTATCTGCGAAGCGTTCGGACACGCCCAACGATTTCTACAACCCAGTGTCGGCGCGTTTCCACCCGTCGATGTTGTGAAAATGTTCGAAGCCGCGGGCGTCGCCACCAAGGTTGAATCGACGGGAAAAATTTTTCCCGAAAGCAATCGAGCCGTCCAAGTGCGTGACGCCTTGCACACAATGGCAGTCGACTCAGGCACCGAAATTCGATTGCGGTCGGGAGTACAGAATGTCCAGCGCAGCGACGATGGTTGGCAAGTGTTCACCGATGAAGGAACGGTTCACGCCGACCGGGTCATCGTGACTGCGGGCGGACGCAGTTGGCCCGGATGCGGCACCACCGGTGACGCGTACCGCTGGCTTGCCGATTTGGGGCACACCATTGTGACGCCGCGGCCGGCGCTGGTGCCGTTGGTCGGCGGCACCGCTTGGATGAATGCCTTGTCGGGGATCACACTAGATGACTGTGTTGCGACCGTTCGACGACGCGAAGCGAAACGCAAACAGGCCGCCATTGCACGACGTTCGTCATGGTTGTTCACTCACTTCGGTTTCTCGGGGCCCGCGGCGATGGATGTCAGCGGCGTGATGACGGCGGCATCGTCGATGAACGAAGTTCGCTTGGAATTGGACTTGGTGCCGGACTTGGACGACGGGCGGGTCGAAGCGACTCTGGGCGATCGCAATGCCGATGGCGGACGACGGCGAGTGTCTGCGGTCCTGGCCCAGTGGATGCCGAACCGTTTGGCCGATGCGATGGTGCAATGCGTCGATGCCGACCGGTCAGTCGCCGAGCTGCCCGCTGCGACAAGGCGACGTTTGGTGGACCAAATCAAACGGTTGCCCGTCCCCGTGTCGGGAACTCGCGGATTCGACAAAGCGGAAGTGACCGCCGGTGGCGTGTCGCTAAAAGAAGTCGACCCGCGAACAATGGAAAGTCGCCTGTGCCCCGGTTTGTTCATCGCCGGCGAAGTCTTGGACGTCGACGGTTGGATCGGCGGCTATAACTTCCAGTCGGCGTTCGCCACCGGTCGAGCCGCCGCAATCGCAGCATCCACGGCCAAATAACCTGCAACCTGTTACCTACTCCCATGCCTGACCTGATTGCCCAAGGACCGAATTTTGATGATCGATGGCGGCGGGAATTGCCGGCACCGACTTCCGGCATCGATATCGTGGTCGGCCGCGCCGATTCGGATTGGAATGTGCCTTGGGACTCGCTGATCTCGCGCAGCCACGTTCGCGTGCGGTCATTGTCCGATGATCGGATCGAAGTCGTGCGAATGAAGAACGCGCGTAATCCCGTTTTTCACCAAGGCCGCCAAGTCGACACCTTCATCGTGGTTGCTGGCGACCATTTCGTGATCGGGAAAACTACATTCACGCTGGTCAATCGTCCCGGCACGTCGGACACATCCAAATCGAAGGCGTCCGTCGGCGGAGGCGAGGTGACCGAACACGCGTTCGATCATCAATCGCTCAGCCGCCGACACTACCGCGACGCGTCCTCGCGAATCGAGATGCTCAGCCGGTTGCCGGACTTGATTTCGGGCAGCCATAGCGACGAGGAACTTCTGGTCCGCGTGACGGGCGTTTTGCTGCAAGCAACGCCTTCGGCCGCGGCCGTTGCCATCGTGCGGGTATCGCCAGAGACTCGCGACGATGACGGTCAAGAAGCCGTCGAGATTTTGCATTACGACAGCCGCACGCTGGGTACGAAGGAAACGCCGGTCAGTTCACGACTGGCTTTGGCGGCGACGGCGCGGCGCGAGAGTGTGCTGCATTTGTGGTCGTCACATGGCAGCGATTCACCGGCGTTCACGGCCAGCGATGAGGTCGATTGGGCATTTTGCGTTCCTCTGCGAAGCGAAGCATGTCCCGGTTGGGCGTTGTATGTGACGGGACAACGCGCGACCGAGCCCGGTTTCGATATCGGCCAGTCGATGCAAACTGCACCCGACGAGTTAGAAGACGACGTGAAGTTCGCCGAGTTGGTCGGCACAACCATCGCCAACTTGCGCCAAAGCCGACGGCTGCAACGCCGACAAAGCGAACTGCGGCACTTCTTCGCGCCGGTGGTGATGGAGGCGATGGCGGGTCGCGATCCCGACGAAGTGCTGACGCCGCGCGAAGCAGACTTGTCCGTCATGTTTTGCGACCTAAGGGGGTTTTCGCGAGCCAGCGAGCGCGACTCGGGTGACCTGTTGGATTTGTTGGCTCGCGTCAGCGAAGCACTCGGCGTGATGACACGACACATCTTGGACTCGGGCGGTGTCATCGGCGACTTTCACGGCGATGCGGCGATGGGCTTTTGGGGCTGGCCGCTGAAACAAGAAAACAGCGTGACGCTGGCCGCGCGGGCGGCGCTGCGAATTCGTTCCGATTATCGGCGTGATACCGATGCGGGCGGATTTCGATGCGGCATCGGCATCGCAACAGGTCGCGCCGTCGCCGGTCGAATCGGTACCGTCGACCAAGTCAAAGTCACAGCGTTCGGGCCGGTCGTGAATCTGTCGGCGCGACTAGAAGGCATCACCAAATCGCTGGGCGCGGAAATCATCGTTGACGCGGCAACGGCTGGGGCGATTCGATCGTCCGCGGACGATCGTTTTCGCGTTCGGCGATTGGCCAAGGTACGCCCAGCGGGATTTCTTAACGCGGTCGAAGTCAGTGAGTTGTTGGAACCCGATGACGGGACCCAGCCCACACTTTCGGATGAACAGATTGCGATTTACGAATCGAGCCTGGATGATCTGATCGCCGGCCGTTGGGACCAAGCCTACGAAAAACTCCACTCGATGCCCGCGTGGGATCGACCCAAAGATGCGTTGCTGTCGACGATCCTGCGGCACAACCGCGTTCCACCGGAAGGTTGGGACGGTATCATCGATATGCCCAAACTCGGATGACCGACCCCATCGACACGATTGACCACCTGTGAACTCGTCTCCTTCTTCGCCACAAATACCGCCCGATTCGAACGCGGACCCCCGATCGCGGTTGAAAATGTCGCGATGGGTTTGGATCTCGATCGGCATTGTCGCCCTGTTTGGCATCCGGTCTTACCTGCTGGATCGACGCGAAGCGGGAGTGCTGAACTATCGCGGGCAAGGAGAATGGATTCCGATCCGCGATCGAGATCGGGTGCAAGAATTCGCTGACTTGGGAATTCGTATCACGCTGCCCGACGGATGGTCGATGCTGGCACGAACCGTCGACGAACGCGATCTTCGACCCACGTTTGTGAACGAGGCGAGCGGCTGTTTGCTGCAGTTGTTCCCATCGGAGGGATCCTCCGTGGATCCGAAGGGGCTCGACGAAGCATCCACAAACTCTCGCAACGACGCACCCGCTGATTCCCGCGACGACGCACCGCCGTCCATTCAAACACCAAACGCCAATATTCGGTGGGTCCGCGTCTCGAAAACGGTCAATGTCGAAGTCCCTGATGGCGGCGGCGGCAAGTTTCCGCTGGCATGGAACCTGACCGATCCTCGGCAAGTCGGTCGGTGGTCCATGGGCGACGTAGAAATCGGCTTGGTCGCGGTCGCTCATCACAATGACCCGCAAGCCGTGACCGCCATCGAGCAGTTCTGTGCGGGAATCGAGCCCCTGGGGGGTTAGACGGACCGTCGAAATTCCGGCCGACCTACTCTCCGACAAAGAAATCAAGGCTAGAATGGTGCAATCTTGCCCAGGGCCTGCCACCCCCACTCCTTAACTCGCTTACGCATTTTGTTGGATCTCCATGTATCGCGTCGGACCGCTTTTGCATCGTTTTTTGTTGACCGGGGCCATGATGGGGTCCGTGTTGACATCGCTATCCCTTCCCTCGGTTGCCCTGGCCCAGTGGTCGGCCAGTGACCGCGAGCGGCTGGCATCGCAAATCGATTCGGCTTCCAAGCATCTGGATTCCAGCCGTTTTCCGAGCTTCGACGAGTCCCGCGGAACGGCCCTGAACAGCCTTAATGCCGCGGAATCATTCTTCACCCGGCAAACCGATGCGTCCAATGCGGCGGCATGGTTGGACTACCTCGACCTCGGTCCCTTGCGTGATGCCATCACGGCGGACGAATCGGAAACGGACGTTGCTCGACGAGCCATCGATCTGCGTTACCGCTTGGTCGGGACGTCGCCTGGTCTGGAACTGTCTCGGCTAACAACACTGCGCCGCGACCTCGAACGCCTGATTGAAGCCGTCCGCCTTCGCGATCCCCAACGCGCGGAAACCTTGGTGGCCCGCCAAATGGAAGCCTTGGCGGAAAAGATTCGCGAGATGGGCGACCACCCTTCCGCCGAAGACGTCTCGTCGCTCAACGCAGTCGTCGGCTTGTTGATCGCATCAGAGCAAGCCGGTGATTTTGTCGCCGCGTTGGGCAACCAGTTCAATCGACCCAACTTGGCCGTCCTGGTCAGCGAGTCGATGGTCCAGTCGGCCATCAACCGAGGCGTCAATCAGTCTCGCCCCGTTCGCGATTGCATCCTTGGAACACGCATCGTCGGCAGTGCATCGCTCAACGGCATGATCACTGCTGATGTGCTTCCGTCGATCGGCGACGTGCGGGTGCAAGTTGCCTTGGCGGGCTGCGTCACCAACAAAAACACCGGCTACAACGGCCCGGTCGTCCTGCGCACCTCGGGCGTCGGCAGCGTGAACGTATCGCGAATGCTGCACATCAGCGAAGCTGGCATTCGCGCCGACAATGCGTTTGTCCAAGCGTCGTTAAGCACCAACATTGATGCGATCGAGCACCGCATGCGATTGGTCCGCCGAATCGCGAGCAAGAAGGCCGCCGAGCAAAAACCGAAAGCGGATCGAATCGCCGTCGAGAAACTGCGAACTCAAGTCGGCAGCCAGTTCGTCGAGCAAACCGATACCGCCACTGCGGTCGCGCCACCGGACGTGTTGGCAAATGTGCGACCCGTTCTGACGCGAATGTCGTTAGACGAACCCGCACGCCTTTGGGGTTCGACCGACCAAATGATCTTCATCGACGCGACGCTGCGTCGAACCGACCAATTGGCATCCGTCACCACGCGGCCGCTAATCACCCAAGCGTTCGACGCAGCCGTGCAAATTCACGAGTCCGCGATTGACAACGCGATGACACCGCTGCTTGCCGGGCGAACGCTTCGCGAAGGCGACTTCGAGGAAATCATTGCCGACGCAGGTCTGCCTGTCCAAGCATCTAAGACGGCCGACACGGGTCGATCGGTGCTGGAATCGTCGACGGATGACGACAGCGGCGAAGAAGACGACGAAACACCGTTCGAGATCGACTTTGCAAGACTGCGACCGATCATCTTCGAAGCTCGCGATCAAACCATCCGAGTCGGCGTGCGGGGAACCCGATTTGCGACGGGTACTCGCGAATTGAAACAAGCGATGGAAATCACGGCGGTCTACGAACCAGCGCGAACCCAAGACGGTCGCATGTTGCTGCTAAGAAAGGACACGGTCGACGTGTCGTTCCCGGGCCCCAGCAAGCGGCTGACAATGTCGCAAGCCGGGCTGAAACGAACGATCCAAAAGAAGTTCGCGGAAGTCTTCCCCGAAGTACTGTTGGATCAATCGTTCACCGTTCCGATGACGTCAAAACTTGAATCGTTACGCGGCCGAGTGTTCCGACCGGAATCCGTCGACGCCCAAAACGGCTGGCTGTCGGTCGGCGTCGCCGCAGTAAACTGAGCTGCGAAGAACGGAGTCCTATCGCAGTCGTTCGGGCAAGCCGTACCGGCCCCGGAGACACCAAATCATACTGGCTGCTCCACGACATCCCCGCGGACTTCACGAACCTTCCGCCGAACGCAATGGGTATCGGGAAGTTCAGTCACAACGACAAGGGGCACCCAGGATATGATCCGATGCGATCAAACGGCCGGGTGCGAAACAGTACCACATCACCGTTTTCGCCTTGTCCGAGAAATCAATCTTTGCATCGTAGAAAGTGACGCGAGAGGAATTGCTGGACGGCATTCCGTCACCTAGCCAGTCACCAGCGTGACAAACAACATTCTGTTTAATTCGATCTCCTGAAACGATACTTTTGGGCGTGGGTCGGGTTGGATACTGGACGGCTTGGTCTTCATCGCCGTGTTCAAATGGCTTCTCGTCCTGCCGTGATCTTACGTCTGTCCCAGTCGCGTTCCGTCGTGCGTTCACTCGTCCTTCGTTGTATCCATGATGAAATACTTGATTTTTCCGTTGTTTTGTGTCGTTATCTCGATTGCGATGACTCAGCCGTCGTCGGCCGATTGGACGCGGTTTCGCGGGCCCAATGGAACCGGCATCAGCGAATCCGATGCTCCGACGGATTTCGGTGCCGACGAGAACATGCGATGGAAACTGGAACTACCCGGTCGTGGAATATCCAGCCCGATCGTGGTCGGCGACAAGGTGTTCGTCACATGTTATTCCGGTTACGGAATGGGTGACGGTCAAGGCGAACTGAAAGATTTGAAGCGTCACCTCGTTTGCGTCGATCGCATTGCGGGGAAGACACTCTGGACAAAAACGGTGGACGCCAAAATGCCGGAGGACGAATTTCGGCCGCCAGGCGTTACGACGCACGGCTATGCCAGTAACACGCCAACCAGCGATGGCACCTATGTGTATGCGTTTTTCGGGAAGTCGGGCGTCTATGCGTATGACATGGATGGCAACGACGTTTGGAATCAAAGCGTGGGCGCCGAACCCAGCTTGAAAGGCTTTGGGTCCGCAGCCAGTCCGATTGTGCTCGATGACTGTGTGATTGTGAACGCAGCGGACGAGTCACTGTCGATCGTTTGGCTCGACAAAATGACCGGGAAAGAGAAGTTTCGCGCGACCGCCGGTGGGCTGGGCGAATGCTGGACAACACCTGTCGTTGTCAACGATGGTGAAATCACCCACGTCGTCGTTTCGGTCATTGGCGAAGTCTGGGGACTGAACAACGCAACGGGAAAGCTCGCTTGGTATGCCAACGGAGTCAATTCCCGCAACGCCCAAGTCAGTGCGGTTCCCGGTGATGATGGAATCGTTTACGCGACTGGCGAAGAAGCGGTAGCGGTTCGCGTTGGCGGCAAAGACGACGTGTCGAAATCGAACACGGTTTGGGAAGGTCGCGTCAGACCTCGTTACGCAACGCCCATTGTCATGGATGGTCATCTCTATTCCGTAAGCGGTTCCGTCTTCGAGTGCCTTGATGCGAAAACGGGCGAACGAGTATTCCAGGAACGTCTACCCGATTCACCAGCGGGCGGCGACGAAGAACAGCGCGCAGGATCGCGACCAGGTGGCTTTGGTGGTGGTGGCGGACGTGGTGGCGGAGGCGGTGGTGGTGACTATGCGTCACCCGTCGTCGCCGAGGGCAAAATTTACATCACGACCAACGCAGGCATGGTCCATGTCGTCGAAGCGAAATCGGAGTACAAGCTGATAACATCGAACGACATGACGTTCGACAAGAGCGGATTCGGTGCCACGCCAGCGATCAGCGATGGCAACCTATTCCTTCGATCCAACGCATACCTCTATTGCATCGGCTCGGCCGAATAGGGCTTGCGAAGCTGCCCCCCTTTTTCAAACCCTGGTTTGGGTTCAGTGGAGCGATTTGGCGTCGAGATTCACAACTGCAAACGTCGCCCCATCACGTCATCGCTGAGTATGATGAGTGGATGAAAGAGCTTTGCAAACTCAAGAAGACGGAGCTTCAACAACGCGTCAGCGAAATCACCCAGCGCTGGGATGAGTGCGTGTTCCTGTGCAAAAAATGCGGTCGTATCGCTCCGGAAAAACAATGGCTCTGCAAAGCGAAGAGTCTCAAGGCAAGGCCGAAACCTAAGCCCGATGTGTCAACGGACGCCATCGGCAACGGGGCGTGAACTACAATCCACGATGACGTGCCCCAACCACTCGAGCCGATCCGACGGAATCTTATGGCAAATCAATTTCCGCTTCAGGCCTCCGCCGATTTGTTCAGGGACGCAGGATTTGACCGCCGGCAATTCATTCGCGCGGCGTCCGCACTGTCGTTGATTCCGTTGGTGCAACGTCCCGCCCTTGGCGTCGCGGTCAGCAATGTTTCGTTCAAAGATTACCCGTTCAGCCTCGGAGTCGCGTCGGGTGATCCGCTGGCCGACGGCGTCGTACTTTGGACTCGCTTGGCCCCGGATCCGCTGCACGGCGGGGGAATGCCAAATGAAAATATTGAAGTCCGTTGGGAAGTATGTTCCGACGAAGCAATGAAGAAAAAGGTCGCCCATGGAATGGAAGTCGCATCGCCGGAATTTGCGCATTCCGTTCACGTCGAAGTTTCGGGGCTGAAGCCGGGTCATTCGTATTGGTATCGTTTCAAAGCAGGCGATGAAGTCAGTCCGATCGGACGCACACGCACGGCGCCCGCGATCGATTCCATGCCCGACCGGTTGCGGTTTGCGTTCGCGTCTTGCCAGCACTTTGAAAGCGGCTTCTTCAACGCCTACTACCACATGGCCAACGAAGACTTGGACCTTATCGTTCACTTGGGCGACTATATCTACGAAGGCGACGCAGCCCATGGATCGGTTCGCAAACATGTTGGCCTCGAGATCGACTCGCTCGACGACTACCGCAATCGACATGCGCAGTACAAAACGGACACCGACTTGCAAGCATCGCACGCGGCGTTCCCCTGGCTGGTCACGTGGGACGATCATGAATTCGACAACAATTATGCCGGCGACATCAGCGAACAAACCTATGTCGAACCCGCCGCATTCTTGATTCGGCGTGCCAACGCATACCAAGCTTTTTATGAACACATGCCGCTGCGAAAGTCTGCGATTCCGCGCGGCCCACTGATGCAAATTTACCGTGGTTGTTCATGGGGACGATTGGCGGATTTCGACGTTTTGGATACGCGACAGTATCGAAGCGACCAACCGTGTGGAGACGGCAAATCTGAACCCTGCCCAGAATCGCTCTCGGACAAGCAGACGATGTTGGGCCCCGAACAGCAGACGTGGCTAGACGATCGACTGCGGCAATCACCGGCCATTTGGAATGTGCTGGCGCAACAAGTCATGATGGGTCGCGCCGACCGAAAAGCGGGCGACGGCATCGCCTACAGCATGGATCAATGGCCGGGCTACGAGGTTCCGCGGCGTCGATTGATGCAGTTTCTGCACGACCAACAAATCAGAAACCCCGTCGTTTTGACTGGCGACATTCATACCAACTGGGTCAATGATTTGAAGATCGATTTTGACGACGATGCGTCGCCAACCGTCGCCAGCGAATTCGTTTGCACGTCGATCTCGTCGGGAGGTAACGGTGGAGACAACCGGCGGGCCAGCGATATCATCCTGGCTGAGAATCCATTCGTTCGGTTTCATAATGCCCAGCGAGGTTACGTACGTTGTGATGTCACGCCCAAGCAGTGGCAAAGCGACTATCAAGTCGTTCCCTACGTCACGCGGAAAGGCTCGCCTCAGGTCACGCGAGCATCATTCGTTGTCGAAGAAGGCAAGGCCGGTGCAGAGCGAGTTTAGATCGTCGTCGATGGATGCGCGTCGACTCAGTTCAAGTAGTTCAGGTAGGGTGCGTGCTCGTCACGCACCAGACGCCGCCCACAAGCGATCCGTGGTGGTGCGTGGCGAGCACGCACCCTACTTTCATCACACCGATCCGTGAACGGTTACAGATGGATTCAGTGCATGAATGATACCGAGACGGGCACGGCGACACCGTTCTTAGTGGCGTCGAGTCGCTCGAGTTTTAGTTCCAGTACATTCTCGCCGCTGGATTCAAAGTACTCAATCTCGATCGGGTGCAGCCCTGCGGCCACACGCACCAGTCGGCTGAGCGTCATCGGCGGATGATTGCCGTCGTTGTTGATCAAGACGTCGCCATGAAAGACGAGCCGGCTACCGTCGTCAGAGTTCAAACTCACGCGGTACAACCCAGGATCGTCTACTTTCATGAACCCTTTCAACTTCACCGCAAAGTTATCTTCCGTGTCGCCTTGAATCGCTTTCAAATCTAGGGATTCGACGCTCCCCTTTCTGGATTGGGCCAGTTGTGCGAAATCGGGCAAAACACTGAACTCGCCATCGAAGAACTCGAACGACAACCCCGCATTCAACTCAGTCTCCGCAGGAACTTCGGCAGCCCGAACGACACCCGATTTTGATGGCGTGATTTCGATCGGAAGGATTTGTTCACCGCGACGGACGACGACCGAAATCGCATCGCCCCCGGACAAACATGCATCCAGCGTCCACAACCAATCCGCGGCATTGGAAAGCGGCCGGCCATCAACCGATTGCAGAACGTCGAAAGTGTGAACGCCCGCTTTGTCGGCGGGCGATCCCGACGTCACGCTAGTGACCAAGGCCGAATCGGCCAGCGGATTCAATCCGATTCCGACGCTGCGCTGGTGGATCAGCTCCGGTTCAACGATTCGTTCTAGCAATCGGCGGACACGATCGATGGGGATTGCGAAACTGCTGTTTTGTTCGCCGGGAATCAGCGCCGCCACAACTCCGATCAATTCGCCGTCCATGTTGATCAACGCGCCGCCCGAGTTTCCTCGGTTCGTGGCGGCATCGTACTGGATGAAGTCGTCACGCCATTTGGTTTCTGTTTGGCTGGCCCACAACGCGCTAGGCGACGTCAGGTGGGTGCCTTTTGCGCTGATGATGCCCGCCGTCACGATGGTGCCGCGTCCACCCGGATTCCCGACGACGGCGACCGTCTCGCCGTTGAGAACGTCGTGGCTGTGCCCCAGAGGCACGATCGGCAAATGACCTTGGTGGTCGCGCAGCTTGATGATCGCCAAGTCCTTTTCTGGTGACCGACCCACGACTTTGAAACGCACCGCTTTTCCTCGCAGGACGGCGAGTCCCGTTTCGCCTTTGACGACATGATTGTTCGTGATCGCGTAGCCATCCGGATGCAGGATCGTTCCGCTGCCGGATGAAAACCGGCGGTTATCATCAGGATCTGGAATGAACAGAGCCACCACCGCCGGCTCGACTTGCGCGACAACTCGGACCAGCGGTGACATCCGCGGCGAATCGTCAGGCAACTGAGCGATCACGATTTCAGGAGTCAGCGACATTGCGACGAATAACACGATTGACTTGTGCATTCAGAAAGGACCACGATTGGGGTTCGGCTGGGGGACACCTACCATAACGGCTCGGACTTCGCCGCTGCGAAAACGGGTTATTTTTCGCGTCTCGAACCTTCTCAATTGACAATTCGTAGCCATTGATGAAGAATCAAGTGATCCTTGGTCGGACCGTTGATTTTTCGAAGCGTTTTTTCAAGACGCTCAGCGATATTCTGTTTTCAACGATGGTTTCTTTGCTTTGACACCCCGGCGAGCTTTGTCGACGTATCTGTTGCTGGCGGCGTTGCTATTTAGCAATGTTGCAGGGTGGGTCCACGTCGGTGCCTGCGGGGCGGCCTCAGATGCGACGACGTGCAGCGAAGCATCAACGACGAAGTCTTGTTGCGGCCACCACCACTGCGGGCAACCGCAATCGGCGCAGGACGAATCGACGAGCGACCATCCTGAACCGTCGCACGAACACGACTCGGATCGCTGTAGCGTTTGCCAGAACTTTCTGGCCTTCCGGCATACGACGCTCGCCGTCGCAAGCGACATTGTTTGGACGCCGCTGCTGACCCAGCGTCTGGGACGCGACGTCGATTCCGATTTCGTTGATCCGATCTTCCTTTCCGGGCTTTCTGTCCGAGGACCACCGCAGCGCGTGAGCTAGTCGTCAGCCATTTCCGGCCGACGATCCGCGTTCGTGTCGGCTTTCCGAAGCCGGCGTCTTTATCTGTATGATCCTCGTGCCGAAGGTGCGCTCATCATGGCGATTGTCCATGCCGGGTCCACGCGCGTTGGTTGGTTGTCACAAGTAATGACGACTGACTTTTGCCCGTGGGCAAATCGTTTCGTTTATTGGCTGAAAGAACCCGTCGGTTGGTTCGTATTGGCGACCGCGATCAGTGTCATGGTCGGGCTGTACTTCAGCCCCATCGGTTGGACCTTGGCCGCATCCCTGACCGCGATCTTGGTCATCGGCATGGCGTGGCCGTGGGTCGCCGTGCGGGTGACGCGATGTGGCTTGCATCCGGAAACCGATGCCGTTCACGAAGGCGATTCCTGCCGGATGGTGTTGAGTGTTCGCAACCGAATTCCGCTGCCCGTTTGGGGATTGGCGATCGAAGGCTACTTGGACCGCCACATGGCCGGCGAGACGAATCCGACCGCCAGCCTGGCATGCGTTCCGCCGCTTTGCACCGCCGAATTCTGCATCGATGTGACACCTCGCCTTCGCGGCCACTACCCCGTCACACGACCGCAAGTCACGTGTTCGTTTCCGTTTGGGATTTGGACAGCACGGCGAGAACTGCCCGATGTCAATCCGCTGACGGTTTGGCCCAAATGCTATTCCATTCTAGGACTGTTTCCTGTCGCCGGACGGACCAATGCCGATCAAGGCGATGGAAGCCGCGGCGGTCGCAGCGGTGACTTCGTCGGCGTGCGATCATTCCGACGTGGCGATTCGGCCAAGCATGTCAACTGGGTCGCATCGGCGCGATCCGATTCGTTGGTCGTGACCGAACGAGGTGGCCCACAGTCGGTGGACTTGGATGTCTTCATCGATACGTCGCGTGGTGCGTCTCGCGAATCGCTCGATCGACGGATTCGCGTGGCCGCGAGCGTGTTGTCGTCGCTGCATCAAGTACGTGTGACGACACGCGTGCGATTGGGCGATCGGTGGCTGACGTACCGACTAGATGTGCGAGGACGCCGCCAGATGCTCGACGCTCTGGCGAGTGTGCCCGTTGACGGCGAGACTTGTCAGCCGATGATTCCGGCGGTCTCGAAGGCCAGTATCACGGTTACCGGTTCGGCCGATGGCGAGGTAGCGATCCGCATCAGCGACCCGCAAGGCGGGCGTCGAGGCGGCGGCAAGACTCGTGAGATCGTCGTCGCGATGGATGATGATTTGGGGATCGCGTTGGCCAGTTTGTGGCAGGAGGTGCGTGATGCACGCTCGGCAGCTTAACCGGCGAACGACCGAAGCCATCGTGATGGCACTCCTATCGTTGACGGCGGTCGGAGCCCTTCGTTTTCCCGTCGAATCGAGAGCGATGTTCGTCGCCGAAGTGCTCGCCATCGCAGTGCTTTTCATCGTTGGTCTGTTCCGATTTCCAACTTCAGCAGCATTATTGGCAAGTTCTATTGGCGTCGTCGTCATGCCGATCACGCTTGCGTTCATCGCGAGAGCCTGCGGATCTCCGATCGCATTTGAAATGACGGCGCTGACAACCTTCGGTACCGCGTCGCTAGCGATGGCCATCGGATCCCGACGCACCCAAGCGATGTCATTGGTTGCATCGGGCTTCCTGACACTCTTTGCCGTGACGATTTCCGACGATCGCTATGCCGTCGTGTTGGCGATGGCTTGGATGGCGGTTTGTGTGTGGCACTTGGTGGCGAACCACTGGGAACGACTGGAATTGTGTGCCGTGCAACAAGTGCGTCGAGGAACGGGTGTGCGTCCGATGTCGGTGCTTGCCGCGATCACCCTTTGCGTCATCAGCGGATGGGGCGTGCGAGATCGCTTTGCAGAATCCAAACGATTCGCGTCCGGTTTCATGCCCTTCAGCGGCGGTTCACATTGGTCCGATCCGGCGGCGCGCAGCGGCGTGGGAACAGGCGATGCCGCGATCGCCGCCAAGGATCATGCCGAATCATTCGGCGCGGTCGAATCAGACCTGTTTTTAGAATCGACCGAATCGACCTTGTTCGACATGTTCAGTGATTCGATTGGCGAGCCAAAAAAGAAGAACAAATGGGAACGACGACAAGCCATGACTCCCGATCAAGTCTTGGAAGCCCACGCCAAGACGGCCAAGAGCGAGAAGGGCGGCAGCTCGTTTTCAACCGATCGCGTACCGCCGAAGAAACACCTGAACTTGACCGATGCCACTGAGAAGGCAGTGATCCAATGGGCTGGCCCGACCGGAACGCGACTGGCAATGAACCGCTACGACACCTTCGACGGTGTGAATTGGACCAACACCGCCAACCACCGACAAGAAACGCTATCGCATCACGTGCAAGGTAATGCGGATTGGTTCATGGACCCAACAGTCGCCGGATCGTTTGGCCAATCCACAACGCGAGTCAATCAGCTCAAGGTGCTGCGTTTGGATTCGACGCGAATTCCCGTCCCTATGACTACGACGGGAGTTCATGTCAAAGAAGTCGACCGGCCCGACTTCTTTGCGATCGACGACGACGGGTCCTTCTTTATGCCGGGGCGAGAAAAGGTACCTCCGTTGACGGTCGTGCATGTCGCGTACGCGAAGGTGATGGAAGACGAATTGTGGGACGGCCTGTCACGTGGTCAGCCGAGCAAGATGGTCGATTTAGAGTTGGAAGACCATAGACTGGAAGACTATGCCGCGGATTGGACGGCGGGTTGCGATCATCCCTACGAAAAGCTGCGGGCAATCGTCGAGCATCTGCGATCCGAGTTCACGTTTGATCGAAGCGTCGAAACGGAAGCGGATCGTCCGATCGACGATTTTTTGCGGTCACGGCGCGGGGGCGACCATCTGTTCGCGACCGCCGCGGCGCTGCTCGCGCGCCAGATCGGTTTGCAGTCTCGTTTAGTCACCGGTTTCTACGTTCGTCCGTCGGCGTTTGATGTCTCGGCGGGGCACACGAACGTGTTACCCGATGATGTTCACGTCTGGACAGAAGTTCGTCTCGATGACGGTCGTTGGTTCGAGATCGAACCGACGCCGGGATATCGACAACCAATCTACACGCCATCCGTGTGGCTGGTCGCGGCGCAGCTTACCGCCGCGTATTGGCCACACGCGATTGCATGGATTTTGGCTGCGGGTTTGCTGTTCGCCACCCGTTTGTTCTGGATCGAATTGGGGTTAGTAGTTGTTTATCCGATCGGCGCGATCGTCTGGCCGAAAAAACGCACGGCGCTGGCGATGCGAGTCCTGCAAACGCGTGCAAGGGTTGCCGGTTGTCCTCGAATCGCCGGCCGACCCCAGCGAGATTGGTTGCTTGCGATCACCGCCACACACCAACAACTCCGTGACGCCGCTCGCCAATTCTGCGATGCGGCCGACCGGGCGGCTTTCGCGGGAACATCAAGTTCATCCTTTGAACACAACGCATCCAAAGAGTTACTCATGAATCTGAAGATCCGTGTCTTCCGACAACTATGCAAAGAGGAATCCGCATGACGGTGCTAGAAAAACCAATCGACGTCGGATCGGTCACCCAGTCGCTCGACGGACTTCGCCGCCAACTCAATAGCGTGCTACTGGGAAAGAATGATGCGGTCGAAATGGTGATTGCTTGTTTGCTTGCGCAAGGCCACTTGTTGCTTGACGATTTACCGGGAACAGGCAAGACAACGCTGGCCAAGGCGATCGCAGCCTGCATTCATGGAAAGCTTGCGAGAGTTCAATGCACGCCCGATTTGTTGCCTTCGGATGTGACCGGGTTCAGTTTGTTCAACCAAAAGACGCGTGAATTCGAATTTCACGCCGGCCCGGTTTTTTCGGATGTACTGTTGGCCGATGAACTCAATCGCACGACGCCTCGCACCCAAAGTGCATTGCTGGAAGCGATGGCCGAACGGCAAGTCACCATTGACGCGGTACCCTACGCCTTGTCGCCAACATTCTTCGTGATCGCGACACAGAACCCGATCGACTCGCACGGCGCGTATCCGTTACCGGAGGCTCAGCTAGACCGGTTCGCGATCAAATTGAAGATCGGCTATCCCGACCGCGCGTCACAGATCGGAATTTTAGAAGCAGCGACGCGTGAAGAGACACAGAGCGACGCTTCCCCAGGCGTGCTGACGCTGGATGAACTCGCTAGAATTCAAAACACCGTACGAACGATGACGGTGCATCCGCGGGTACGCGAATATCTAGTGGACTTGGTCGAGGCGACGCACAACGATGCGTCGATTCAATTGGGCGTCAGTCCACGTGGACTGCTGTTGTGGCAGCGGATGTCGCAAGCCTGGGCGATTCTGCAAGGCCGCGATTTTGTGACGCCGAGCGACGTCGTGCATGTCGCGCGTCCGGTGTTGTCGGTTCGGTTGCTGACGACGACCGATGACGTCGATGGGGTGATGGATCGTTTACTCGATACCGTCCCCGCACCGGAGTATCGATGATGCAATTCGCAGCCTTTCTAAACGTATTGGCCGCTTTGGCGTTAGCCGCGGTTCTTCTCGCAAAAACCGCGGCAAACGCCGTTCGGCTGATCCAGCGAAGCGGTGTCCAGCTAAGTTGCCAAGCTTTCTGTGCGGCGCTGATGTTGCTGTTGTCGGGATGTGGCGTCGACGAATCCGCTTCGAAGACTTCTCACTTTGAACACGATCACGTGGTCGCGTCGCATTGGCCAAACGATCTTGCTGACATCGCGGCGAAGTTGCGAAAACGTCTTTCGATACCGGAACCGAACACCGAGTCCCTTGCCGAAATAGAAGACCTGGTCAGTTGGACCGCCGAAGTGGCCGCTGACACTAATTTGCCCGAATCGGAATGGGTACCGCTGTACGAAGCATCCAAATCAACGATGGCAAATCTGCGAAGTGCCAAGGGACGCCTGACGCCCGAGAATCGAAAGCAGGTTGAATCGCTGTGCGATTTGATCACCCAGGCCGCCGGCAGGATTCCCGAACATATGCCGATTCTTGTGCGGGGTGAAACATGAGCCTGTCCATGATGTTTTTTGGCGGACTGATTCGTGTTTTTCAAGGCTTTGCCCAAGCGGCACCGACGTTGTTGGTCGGTTTGTTGATTGCCGCGATTCTGCGCAATTATCTCGGCCCCGAGGGAACGCGTCGATTGTTCGGCGGCGACCGGTGGCGATCGTTGCCCCAGTCTTGGCTGGTCGGAATGTTGTTGCCGGTTTGCTCGATCGGTGTGTTGCCTATTCTGTTTGAGATGCGCCGTGCCAAGGTAAAACCAGGGGCGATGTCGGCGTTCGCATTGTCGGCTCCCTTGTTCAACCCGCTGTCGCTGCTGTACGGACTGACGCTCAGTCGACCGTTGGTGATCATCTTGTTCGCATTGGGTTCGCTGGTGGTAGTGACCGCGTTGGGACTTTTATGGGACGCGTTGTCGCGAAAAACTCCGGCCGATGACCATGCTCAGTCCAGTGGCGAACCATTCGAAGCCGGTTCCGCGACCGATCGATTGATCGGACTTCGTCGCGTCTTTGCAACCTTCGTTCAAATCGCGCGCCAGTCCACTGGTGAGGCGTTGGTGGCGACCGTGGTTGCCCTAACCGGCCTTGCCGTCTTGGCGGCCGTGTTGCCTTTCGGTGCGATGCAGCATGAAGTCGAACGTGATGATTGGCTGGCACCGTTGAAAATGTTGCTGGTCGCGGTTCCCGTGTATGCGACACCGATGCTTGCCATGAGCCAATTGGGAATGATGTTTCAGCACGCGAACTCACCCGGTGCTTCGTTCGTGTTGTTGATACTCGGTGCCGGCATGAACTTCGCGACGCCGTTATGGTTCGGACGTCATTACGGATGGAAGGCCGCATCGATGTGGATGGCATCGCTGCTGGTCATCGTGCTGGGATTGTCCTATGCGATCAACGGGCCGCTGGTTCCGCCCGGAGTCGAACCCGCTGGGCATACACACGCTTTCGACATCTATGCGAATCCACTAACCAGTTATCACAAGATTGACTTGGCGTCGATTCGCGGACTGGTGGCCAAAGAGATGGACATCAGCGTTATTGCATCGATGATCGTGTTGGCGGTCGTGGCTTGCTTTGGATTGTTGTTTCGGCTTTTAAAAATTGACGAAGCGTGGTTGGTGAAAAACGCGAAAGCGGGTTCGCTGGCTTCGTCACTGACGGCCGACGAAGCTGCGCCACGGCGAGGTTTGGACATCGTCGTTCCCAGTGGTGTCATCGGTGCGACGATGTTGGCCGGATTGGTCGCCTTGAGCGCCGTGGCTTGCTATGCCTATTACCCCTCGCCGGACGAATGCCTGGAAGAGATCAGCATGGCTCGCGCCGAGTGCCTTTCGGCTGCCAACAGCGGGCAAGTCGATCACGCGTTGTTTTGGCTTCCGGTCTGGGAAGACTGGAGTCGTCGGCTGGAAGTCGGCACATTCATTCGTACCGGTCGGGTGCGTCCCTACCAACGAATGCAGGGCTACCTGATCCGGAAAAAGCTAGAAAATCTCGAACACGAACTGGAACACGACCCCTTTGAACCGGATGAGACTAAGCGGGTTGTGCGGGATTTACTGGCAACCAGCACCCGCTGGACGTCTTCATTTCGACCATCGAAGTGACTTCGGTGGCCCTTCAATTAGATTAGGATGACGTTCGGTCGGACCGGATTGATTTCATTTCACGCAGTTGATCCGTTTCATGTTGAATCAAAAAAGACAGTTGTTACGCGGCTTCACGTTGATTGAGTTGCTGGTGGTCATCGGGATCATTGGCGTTTTGATTGCGATGCTGCTGCCCGCCGTTCAATCGGCTCGAGAAGCCGCACGCAGTACCGATTGCAAGAATCGGGTGCGTCAATTGGCTCTCGCCACGCATTTGCACCACGACGCGCTAGGTTACTTTCCGCCGGCCCGATACGAGTCACGACCGGATGCTGATCCTGCCGACCAGTGTGGGTTGGAGACACCGACATGGCTCGCTCGTGTGATGCCCTACATCGAGCAAAGTTCGCTGGGCGAAAAGTGGGATTATTCGATGCCCTGGCATGAACATCCCGAGGAAGTCCGTACCGTCGTACCCGATATATTCCTTTGCCCGTCACGGCGCAGCGGTACTCGCCCGATTGGCACACGCAATTTGCGAACAACTGTTTCCGGTGGCGGCGGAACACTACCCTGCGGATGTCCAG
This sequence comes from Rubripirellula tenax, assembly GCF_007860125.1. Classification (NCBI taxonomy): domain Bacteria; kingdom Pseudomonadati; phylum Planctomycetota; class Planctomycetia; order Pirellulales; family Pirellulaceae; genus Rubripirellula; species Rubripirellula tenax. Next base: position 430,273 of record NZ_SJPW01000002.1, on the reverse strand, counting down.
TAGGGCCTCGCCCCATCAATGTGACGCTAGACATCGAAGGTGCCTTGAGCGACTATGCCGGCAACCATGGCGACTTAACCCCCGGCGCGACCGGAGCCCCGACGGACTTCTATTTTGGTGGCAACGGCACCGGGGTCATCATCAGCGTTCGTCCGAAATGCAAAGAGGGAAAGGCGATCGCACCATCGGACCGTGTCCGCATGGCATCGGTCAGCGACGGAACCTCCAACACTTTGTTGTTCGGCGAAAAGTTCGTCTCGCATGTCGGGCTTGGACAGTTCCCCGAAGACTCGCCCGCCTACGACGGCGATCACCTGCCCGCGTCGTGTCGTTTGGCCGGTCCTGGACTGCGTTTGGCTAACGGTCCCAGCGACGTGTTGGCCGACATGTTTTCATTCGGTAGTTGGCATCCGGCGGGCGTCCACTTCGCCCTGGTCGATGGCAGCGTTCGCATGTTCAGTCCCGATACCGATACCAAAATACTCGGCTCGCTCGCCAACCGTCGCGATTCAAGAGTAGTGGAGCTAGAGCATTGAAAACGGCGCAGCGGTATTCGTTTGTCATGCGCTGCTTTGCGGCGTCACTTTTGTTTGCCGTCGGCTGCGGGAGTTCCGATAGTTCATCACGCGGCTTTGTCAGGTTTGAGGATGGTGAACCGGTGCAATCCGGCAGCGTCGAGTTTCGATCGTTGACCGATGGCTCGCGATATGCCAGTCGTATCGGATCCGATGGCGGCTTCCTATTGACGGATCAAGATGGTGAACCGCGTTGCCCGTCGGGCGAGTACGAAGCGGTTGTGGTGCAAATTGTCTTGACCGAAGACTTAGCCGCCGACGAGCACCAGCATGGACGCACGGTCCCACGCAAATACGCGGACTACTACACCAGCGGATTGCGTATCACCCACGATGACACCGACGCCACGCCGTTGCTGGTCACCCTTGACGCGACCAACTAGATATTTCTCCGCTGGGCGCTCGAGTGCTCTGTCTTGATTGAACCTTAGTTCAGGTAGGGTGCGTGCTCGTCACGCACCAGTTCAGGTAGGGTGCGTGCTCGTCACGCACCAGACGCCGCCCATAGGCGAGCGGTGGTGGTGCGTGGCGAGCACGCACCCTACTTGTCTACTTGTCTGGGCAGTTCACAAAAGTCTTGCGACTCCGACTACGCTGCTAACTCACTCAAGTCAAATTTGGATGAATCGCTAGGCCATTCTGGCTGTACAAGACCAACGGATCTTCACGCCGTCCGGCTTGATCTCTACATCAATTGCGGACAGTGATCACAAGGCGTGTTTTCTTTGGAAGAGCCCAAAACGCCGCCTCACCTCGATTTTCTTGACCTAGGTTTCTTCTAGGCGGAACCTCTGTGGGTCCGTTTCCAGCTTGAACGTCTTTTTGTAACGAACGTCCGGATTGCAGCGGCACCCGATGAAACCCGCCTCCACCTTGCCCCGATATTTGATCGGTTGGGATCACTCCCAGCCCATGGGCCCGGTACGCGACGTGGTAGCGGCAACTCACCGATTGCACGAGATCTCGGTCTTCTCCGACGAGGGATTGGCGACACTGATCGACGGCCATCCTCGGTCCGCCATCGAAATCACCACGATGGGCGACAACCCGGCGTATCCAAACGAACGACGGTTCGGCGACTTGGGTCCGCACGACGGCCATTCGCTGTTGGAGATGGTCCGTCGGAGTCGTTTGTCTCTCGTGTTGAAAGACATTCAAAATCAACATCCGCTGCTCCGCGAAGTTATGGTTCGGCTGGTCGACGAACTGGCCGAAGTTTGCCCACGTGGCAGAACCAGTCATATCCACGGCGACATCGTGATCGAATCGCCCGGCGCGATGGAGTACTTAAACTGTGATGCCGTGCCGACAACCCGATGGCAAGTTCGCGGTTCACGGCAAGTCTGGACGTACCCCGTCTCGGACTCGGCCGTGACTTCGCAAGCTATCGATTCACGCGTCAAAGGCTGCCCATCGCATCCGTCGTCGCTTTACTACGAACCGGCGATCGAGGGCGAATCCGAAACGTTTGACGTTCCCGTTGGACGTTGCGTTCAGTTGCCAATCCTGGCGCCCTACCGGACGACCGTTGGCGAATCGATGAGCGTTTCTTTGCGGACTCGTCATATCGATCAATCATCCCGAAAACAACTGGAAGGTTTCCTCGGTCGTATGGCCCTGGGAAACCGCATCGGCCTGAAAACGACGCGACCTTCCGATCATCACCGAATCCTCAACCGAATTACCGCCACCATGCATCAGGTCGCAGGCAGAGTCCTGTGTCGCCGGTGGTTGAACCCGACCGCATTGATGGATCAAACGTCCATTGTTGAATCGACGTTTCAAATCGACCCATCTGCGCTCCGGTGCGTTCGCTTGTTATCGCCATCGGAAACCGTTCATGCGGTGTCGAATGAACGGCGTTCGCCCGCCATAGCGCCAAATCTTTTCCCAACGTTTCTCACTTCACCGTTTGCCGTCAACGAGACATAAATCATGTCGAATCGATATTTCGCTCGCTTTGCTATTCTCTGTTCAACCTTGTTGGTCGCCGGATCAACCGGTCACGCCGCAACGATTTCCGATTCGGATCACCCGACGGGAACTGCGGCGGCACAGTTGGACCCGACCTTGGTTCTTGGGAACGAGGCGTGCGTGAAGTGTCATGCGTCTGAGATTCAGGTTTGGAAAACGACACCGCATAGCCGAACCTTTGACGAACTTCATCGTCGCCCCGAAGCCAAACAGATTGCCGCGAAGCTAGGACTCGGTTCGATCAAGAACGAAGGTCGCTGCGTCGCCTGTCATTACACCGAACAAGCAGTCGCAGGCGCCGCCCCCCACGTGATCTCCGGCGTGTCGTGCGAATCGTGTCACGGCGAAGCAAAGAACTGGCTCGATCTGCACCACGACTACGGCGGCGAAGGCATCACGCGATTGAGCGAATCCGCGGACCACCGCCAAAGCCGCATTGCGAAGAGCGTGTCGGCAGGAATGCGCAACCCAGCCAACGTGTATGCCGTCGCCCAAAGTTGCTTGCGATGCCACACGACGGCCGACGAGCAACTGGTCAACGTCGGCGGACACTCGGCGGGAAGTTTGGACTTCGAATTTGTTTCGTGGAGCCAAGGAACGATCCGTCACAACTTTGTACGCACCGACGGAAAATCCAATGACGTCAGCGATCCCGAACGGATCCGCGTCATGTTCGTCGCCGGGATGATCGCCGAACTGGAATCCAGTCTCCGCGCGACCGCCGTCGCAACCGAGAAGGCGACCTACGGCGTGACTGTGGCCAAACGTGGCGCTCGCGCCGGTGCTCGGTTGAAGAGCGTGGCAGCGAAAGTGGATTCGCCGACATTGAACCAAATTGTCACCGTATTCGAAGGTGTGACATTGAAGCTGAACAATCGGGATCAATTGACCGCGGCTGCCGACCAGATCGCCGCCTTGGGATACCAGTTCGCTCAGCGGACCGATGGTGCCAGCTTAGGTGCTTTGGATTCGTTCGTTCCAGCCGGCGACCGATTCAAATAGGCGGTCGGACCTGCGAATTGCGGGGAATGACGGTGATTTGTGTTTGCCGTCGAGACAATTCATACTTAGTGTCTGATTTGTCTCCTCGTCTCATCGACACCGGGTACTCTCTTGACCTTTTCGCCATCCTTTTTTCGATCAATCATCCTTGCACTTGCGGTCGGTGCTTCGGTTTTTCCGATCGCTTTGAAGGCCGACGAAGTCACGGTTGTTGGTCCCGACGGTGTCTCGCGAACCATGCAGGTTCCGTCGGGTGCCGTGCCGCCGGGCGGGCGTCCGGGCGGGAAGCCTGACAAGAAGGAAGGCGACGAGAAGAAGGGCGATAAAGACGAAAGCAAGTCGGACGAGGACAAATCGGCCGATGCAAAGTCCCCCGAGCCGAAGGTGATTCGCCGCGAAACGACGCTTGACGAAGAAGCCGACGCGGACGAATTCAACGTGATGGTCGGCGAGGACGGAAAAGTCGCGTTCGAGTTTCGCAATCAACCCTGGGTCGACTTGGTCGAATGGTTGGCCGACATTTCTGACTTACCGTTGGATTGGCTGGAACTTCCTGGCGATCGGGTTAACATGCGATCGCCCGGTCGATACACGGTCGAGGAAGCGCGAGACCTGTTCAATCGTTACCTGCTCGCGCGAGGTTACACGCTTCTTGAAATCGACGGCGGGCTGACGGTTGCGAAAACCGAAAGCATCAACCCGGCGATTGTCCCGCGAGTCGATCCGTCCACACTCGGGCGACTTCCATTGCACTCGTTCGTGCGAACGTCGTTGGATGTTGGTTGGCTGTCGGCCGAAAAGTTGACCGAAGAACTGAAACCGATGATCAGCAGCAACGGGCGATTGACCGCACTGACGACGACCAACCGCATCGAAGCGATGGACGCAGCGATCAATTTACGGCAAGTAGCCGAGTTGCTCGGCCGTGAACTCGACAATGCGTCGCGAGAATCGCTGGCGCCGGAATTCAAACTGCGTTACCTACCGGCCGAAGAAGCCAAGTCGATGCTCGAACAGTTTTTGGGTGTCGAGAAGAAAAAGGAAACACCGTTAACGCCTCAGCAAATTCAGATGATGCAGCAGCAGCGGGGGCAAAATCAGGGTGCTCCACCGCAGGAAAAGAAAGTCGAAATTTCGATCGTCGCCAACGTGCGCCAGAACTCTGTCATCATCCGCGCCCCCGCCGATCGAATCGCAATCGCCAGCGAATTTCTTCTGCGGATCGATGTACCTCGCGACGACATCGTTTCGCTGTCGGACGTCCAGTCACGGGTTCAAGTTTTTCGATTGTCGTCGCTGGATCCGGAAAAGCTGATCGAGATTGTCAGCGAGATGAACGTGCTTGAACCGACCACACGAATCCGAGTCGACAAGGACAATGACGCGTTGATTGTGTCAGGATCCGCTGCGGATCGATTCATCATTTCGTCGTTGATCGAGCGACTCGACGGCAGCGGACGCAGTTTCGAGGTGATGGCGCTGCGCCGACTCGATCCGGCCGAAGTCGCTGAGTCCATTGCGTTTTTGATGGGCCAGAAAGACGAAGACGACAGCAACAAGAGCAACCGCCGTTCGTACTACTATGGCTATTACGGCGGTGGGAACGACGACGAGAAGAAAGAGAAGGACGAGTTTCGCGTGTCCGCCAACATGCGGTACCGACAAATCCTGTTGTGGGCGAACGAGCGAGAGATGGAAGAAGTGCGTTCGTTGTTAATCAAACTTGGCGAACTACCACCGCCGGGCGGCAATTCCCAAACCGTCCGAATCTTGGATGCGTCGGCAACACCGGAAACGTACGAGTACCTGCAACGCCTGCGTCAACAATGGAGTCGCATTTCTCCCAACCCGTTGGAATTGCCCGACGAAGGTAGCTTCATTGACCCCAACGCTCCACCGAATCGAGACGAAGACGAAGATGCCTCGGATGATGCGGACGAAGATGATTCCGATATCAAGCCCGCCAAACCCCAGCCAACGAAACCATCGGGCGGTGAAACAGCAGCCAACGAAGATTCCGTTGCGGTCGCGTCGCCGACAAACCAATTCCAGTTGACCGTCTTCCAAGACACATTGCCCGATTCCGATCCGAATGATCTGCCACCCGTGATCCGATCATCAAAAGACTTCGACAGGATGTTTGGCAAGAAAGATGCGAAACCAAAGCCGGCACGGGATTCGGGAGACCAACCACCCATTCGAATCGAACTGGATGCGAATGGAAATTTGGTTTTGGTCAGCCCCGATACTGACGCGCTCGACCGGCTCGAAAACTTGATGTTGCAAGTCACACCACCGAAGCGACCCTACCGAGTGTTCCATATCGAACACGCTTCGGCATCATGGATGCGGATCAATCTGGAGGACTATTTCAAAGACCTAGAGGACGACAAGGAATCGGATGCCGATTCGTTCTACCGCTATTTCTGGGGCAGCGGCAACGACGAAAAAGACGAAGGCCCATCGGGACTGGGCAAAGGCAATAAATTGAAGTTTGTCGATGACATCGACACCAACACGTTGGTTGTGACCGGCGCAAGCGGCGAACAGCTGCAAACGATCGGCGAGTTGATCGAGTTGTGGGATGTCGAAGAGCCTGTGAATAAGCGGAAGGCCCGTTTCACCCGATTGGTCGCCATCGAATTTGGGAAAGCGGATAAGATTTCCGAGACCGTCAAAGAAGCATATCGCGACCTGCTAAGCAGCAATGACAAAACGTTCGCTGGCGGCAAAGGCGGCGACGGGGGCGCAGCTGGCAAGAAAGAAGTAACGAAAAGTCGCGGCGGCTCCGGTAGCGAGTTGCAGAACACCGAAAGCGGACGTGACGGGGGCGGCGCCGATTTCTCGTTCAAGGGCAAGCTTTCACTGGGCGTCGATACGATCGGAAATACGATCTTGGTCAGCGCCGAAGGTGAACCGTTGCTAGAACTGGTCGCCGAAATGATCGACCAACTCGATCAAGCAGCCAAGCCGCAAGGCGAAGTTCAGATCGTCGAAATCAGTGGCGACATCAACAGCGACATGCTGCAATCAGCGCTTCGTGCTCTCGGATCAGAAACCGGTGCGAGGCCCCAGCGGAGGGAAACATCCAAAAGAGACCGAGAGTCGTCTGAGTAAACGATGGCCTTCTTAGTGACACTCTCTTGGGATTCGTGTCGTCGCGGATCATTTTGCCAGGCAAAGACATGTCAATGATGTGCTAAACTGACCGCGAAGTCACGTCGACATTCTTCCGCCCTCCTTGCCGCCAACCAACGATGCATCGCTCCCTTTCGCGTCGCTGGGCAGATAGTGTCACCAAGCATTGGTGGCTGATTTTGTTGGCTTGGTTGGTGACAGCCATTTTGATTCGGCTGATCGCGCCACGATGGGACACCGTTGCCTACGACGGCGATTTCGAATACCTGCCGCCCAAGATGAGCAGCGTAGCGGGCGGACGACTGCTGGACCGCGCGTTCCCCGGGGAACGCGCACGCAGCGAGGTTGTCTTTGTTCTGGGTCGCGACGACGGCCCGTTGGTCAAGAATGACCAAGTCGTGGGCTTGGACCTGTTGCGTCGTTTGTACCACCGCTTGAGCGAAGTGAGTTGGCAGCGAGCGATCGACTATGGTTATCAAGGCGGCGTACCCGACGAAAGCAATCCGGCCGCCCATTGGGTGAACCTTGCGCTCGAATCGCTCGGCAATTCGATTGATGCGGACAAAAAATTCTACGAGTTGATTTCGGATGATGTCCCCGACCAAGCGCCGACATTGACCGAACCTCGAATGGCGATCGCGTACTGGGATCGCGGCAAGCTGTTGGAACTGATCGGCAATTCGGACGAAGCCGTCGAGAAGGATTTTGAAGCAGCGTTGATCTTGATGCCGGACCTTCCGACCGTCGCGGAATCCATCAACGAGCGACCATTGACGGGCTGGAAACCCCTGTTGGATATCCTGTCGTGGGACGATCGTGTAATCGGATCCCGTCTGCGGAGCGAACGCGCCAAATTGGCCGTGCTGCAATTGTCCAACGAACTGGCCGCGACCGCCAACATCAAGACGATTGAAGCACTTCGTCAATTGATCGACGATGTGATCGCCTATAGCGGTCATCGGACCGATCCAGGAATTCGACTACTGACAACCGGTTCCGCTGCAATCGGTGGCGAAACCTTGATGGCCGCGCGTGACGCGATTCGCTACACCGAACTGATCACGTTTGTGATGATCGTCTTGATCTTGGCACTGGTCTATCGCGCGCCGCTGTTGGTAGCCATTCCGATGGTTTCGATCGTCGTTGCGGTTTTGGTGTCGACGTCGCTGGTCGCACTGCTGACGGGATGGTCGGTGAACCGAACGATACCTCAGCTTGACATGCGAATCTTTACGACCAGCAAGATTTTCATCGTTGTGATTTTGTTCGGGGCGGGAACCGACTACTGCTTGTTTTTGATTTCTCGACTTCGGGAAGAAGCATCCAAAGCACCATGGCCGGTCGCTTGTCGCAACGCGCTGTCGGGCGTCATGGGCGCATTGTTTGGCAGCGCGATGACAACCGTGGTCGGATTGGGAATGCTGTGGATCGCCAGTTTCGGCAAGTTCCACTACACCGGTCCGATCATCGCGATTTGCTTGTTGGTCGGCTTGTTGGTGTGCACAACCTTGACCCCTGCGTTGTTGTTCGCGATCGGACCTGTTGCGTTCTGGCCCTCTTCGGTGTCTACCGAAGTGCCCAAAAACTTGTCGCTTTTCGGAGACTCGAAAAACGCCGGTTCCTCGGGCGGAGTTTGGAGCCTGATCGCACTGATGCTGACCCGTCGCCCCGTACTAACGCTGTTGCTCGGGTTGGTCGTGCTGATGGTCCCGGCGATCTACGGCTTTCGAAACGAAGACGCGGTGACTTACGATTACAGCAACCAATTGAACCATTCGGCGGGAAGCCGACAGGGATTGCGATTGTTGTCGAAAAACTTCGATATCGGCGAGATCAATCCGGTCACGGTGTTGGTAGTCAAGCAAAACGCAACGCCGCGAAAAGATTTTGAAAAACAGATTCGATCGCTTGCGAAAGATATCTACACGATTGATGGCGTCTTGGCCGTCCGAACGGCCGACGATCCGCTAGGTGACTTTCCCCCCGATCGTGACATGGGTTTGTTGACCAGTGACGCCTGGAAGCGACGTGCATTGCGAAGCCACCGTGTCGCCAAGCGATACTTCTTTTCGCCACTTCCGGAATTAGAAAACCGATTAGCAAGAATCGACGTCGTGGTGGATGGCGATCCGTTTTCGATCGAAACAGCCAAGCGCGTCAGCGATCTGGGCAAGTCACTTCAAGCGATGACCAGCGAACCCGACTCGGTCATTGCGGATGCACAAGTTTTGTTGGCCGGAACAACTCCGTCGATTATCGATCTGCGGAGCGTCACGCTTCGTGACAATCGCCGAATCAAAATCGCGGTTGTGTTGGCCGTGTTTGCTGTTTTGGTGCTGGTGATCCGCCGATTGGGTTTGTGCGTTTACTTGATTGCAACGGTGTTGATCAGCTACTACGCGACACTGGGCTTGACGTTGTTGTTCTTCAAGTTCGCCTACGGCAATGACTTCGTCGGCTTGGATTGGAAACTGCCGCTGTTTTTGTTTGTGATCTTGGTGGCGGTCGGCCAGGACTACAACGTGTACTTGGTCACGCGGATCGTCGAAGAACAACGCAAACTCGGGTGGCTTGCGGCACTGCGCCGTGCGGTTTCGCGAACTGGCGGCATCATCACCGCGTGCGGTTTGGTGATGGCGGCGACATTCTTTAGCATGACCGCATCGGCTTGGTTTCCGATGGTGGCCCACTCGTTAGGTATTGAAACCGAAAGTAGCGGAACATCGATACGCGGGATCATCGAACTAGGATTTGCCCTCGGCCTAGGCGTGCTGATTGACACGTTCTATGTCCGTACGATTTTAGTGCCAAGCTTTGTCGCTGCGATTGGCAAACGCGGCAACACTTGATCATCGACACGGTTGCGAAATCACGGTGGACTAATCGCCGTTACCGATGTCGTCGTCGAGCGATTGAAGGATCAACTTCACTTCCGCCTCTTCGTGAATTTCAAATGCGTGGCGGAATCGTTGGAAACTCGACAGCAACGAAGCCACTTTCTCGGTTCGGTCGGACGTCACGTCACATGCCCGGTCCGCCAAGTCGCGGATACTTTCGAACAACGTCGCGTGCTGACCACGTAACTGTTCCGCGTCGATACTCAATTGCGGCACCACCTCGATCGCTTCCTCGAAATAGCCGAATGCTTCTTCGAGCGAAAAATGGAGTGCCAATTGATCTCGCAAATCGGCCAACAACGCGACAAACTCGGGCCAATGGTTCGCCGCGATTTGAGGATGCTCAGACAGCGGGTTGATTCTATCGACCAGGTTTTTCAATTCTCGGTTGTCGTCTTTGATGTCCTTCAAAAACGCGGCATTGACCGAGAGGCGTCGTTTGGTGTCCGCAAGAGCGCGATTCGCAATCGGACTGGGAGCGTGATCCATGGTTCGATCCTTGATAAGAGTAGAGTCTGCATTGTATCCCTTCGATCGCGTCAATGCGACAAACGACCGGGCTATGCGATCCTGATCGGAAAGGGGATCACCGGCCCAAGCGACAATGACGATGTACGCATCATCAGTAAACGATCCACACCCAACGCGACACCGGCGCATGCCGGAAACCCCTTTCGCATGGCGTCGACCAAGGAAGTCTCAACCGGCAGGGGGTGACGCCCACCTGCTTGGCGTAGCTGATTGCTCTGCTGAGCTCTTTGGACCAAAACGTCGGCATCCAGCAGTTCGTCGTAGCCGTTTGCCAATTCGACACCGCCCGCAATCAGCTCGAACCTTGCGGCACACTTCGGATCGTCGATCGCCGGACGAGCCAGAGCTGCTTGAGTGATGGGATAGTTCTTGATGATCAGTGGTCGATCTTTGCCGAGGTTCGGTTGAATTCGATGCGATAAGATGACGTCAAGCATCAGGTCTCGATCGCCAGAGATCGAACAGGCGAGATTTTCGTCAATCTCGCTGACCACCTCCTGTAGAGTCGACGCGGGTGCATCGATCGGATCGAAACCGAGCGACTGAGTGAAAACGTCTCGGTAGTTCGAAATATCGTACCCGTCCGAATCCAGTATCGTGCTAGCCAGTTCCCCCAATAGTGTGATCTCGTCGTCGATGTTTGCGCCCAAGTGATACCATTCCAACATCGTGAATTCGATGTTGTGATGGTCACCCGATTCGCCACTTCGGAACACCGGCCCGATGCTATAGATCGACGGTGCACCCGCAGCCAACATGCGTTTCATCGCCAACTCGGGCGACGTTTGTAGATATAAGTATTCGGGCAGATCTTCGGCGATCCCCAATTGCTTTGATCCAACACGGATCGGATCGATGTAGGCGTCGACGACACAATCACGCGATAGACACGGCGGTTGGACCTCGAAGAAACCACGCGTGTCAAAAAAGACTCGCAATTCTCGCAGCAATTGCGCTCGCTCGCGGACCAGGTCGATTCGGGGCAGATTCATATCGGATGCTGTGGGTTGGTTCAAAGGCGTCGGTAACTCATGATAGGACAGTCGTCTCGGGCGGACGCAAGCTCACGTCAACATGCCTTTCGCCAAGCGTTTTGCCCATCCCTGTCGTCCAGTGACTGCGAATGACCAATTCTCCTGAAAACCGTTACGCCCGCCAGATCCAATTCTCACCGATTGGCGAGAACGGTCAGCAACGCATTGCTGCTGCTTCGGTCGCCGTGCTGGGATGCGGTGCGCTTGGTACGGTGGCTGCAGAGATTTTGGCCCGTGCCGGCGTCGGCAAATTAACGTTGATCGATCGCGACGTGGTCGAGTGGACCAATCTGCAGCGGCAATCGCTCTACGATGAAACCGACGCGCGCGAGGGACGCTCCAAAGCCGGCGCTGCATGCGATCGAATTCGGATGATCAACAGCACCATTGGCGTCAAGCCGATCGTGGCGGACGTGGCCGCTGGAAATGTACGTGAGCTTTTGGGAGGTTCTGATCTGGTGATCGATGCGGCGGACAACTTCGCGATTCGGTTCTTGCTGAACGATTGGTCGCTGGCTACGAAAACCGCATGGGTGCACGGCGGTTGCGTTGGCGCTTCCGGCCAAGTCCGATTGTTCACTGGAAACGGAAAACCTTGCTTCCGATGCGTCGTCCCCGAACCGCCGCCGGCCTCGGCAGTGCAAACGTGCGATACAGCCGGCGTCGTCGGTGCGGCCACTCACACGATCGCAAGCCTTCAAGCAACCGAAGCGATCAAGTGGTTGTCCGGAAATCGTGATGTGATCCGTGGCACGATGCTGTCGATCGATCTGTGGCACAATCGTATTCGCGAAATCGAGATTCCCCTGTCGTTGTCCAGCGACTGCCCGGCATGCGCCAACGCAGACTATCAATTTCTTGAAGGCGGACGTGGGATCGCGGATGAATCGGCTGCGGTCCTTTGTGGGCGCGATGCCGTGCAGATCAACCGCGCCACCAACAAGACAATCGACTTATCCGGCATGGCCAACCGGTGGAGCGGGCTCGGCCGCGTCCAATCGACGCCCTTTTTCGTGCGGCTGTATCCCAATGACGCCACGACGATCACCCTTTTCCGCGACGGACGGGTGGTGGTCACGGGAACGGACCAGATCAGCGAAGCCCGCGGCCTGTGTGATCGCTACATTGGTGGTTGAGCCAAAGAAGCGTTTTCCAAATTGTTTTCGTCGCCCCTGCGCATCGCTGGGTCATTGGCGGGCTCTGATTGGTTGGGGGCCGTGGTGAAGCTTTGGCGGCCACCTTGGTTTAGATCTTTTTCGACGAAGGGACGAAAGAATGCGTACGATCTTGGTGATAACCCTGCTGACACTTGCAGTTGCGATCGTTGGTGGTGTGACGGCCGAATCGTCCGCGGCCGATGAAAACGACTTTTCGGACTCTGATGACTCCATGACCGCACACTTCAATATTCCAACTAAAACCGGCGGCGGCACCCAGCTTTGGACAGATCACGTCTATCGCGGCGGCTTTCGCGTTCAACAGAATGTCTGGACTGGCCACTGGCGGTTGATCGACGATGCCGACGTTCGTCGCGCATGGGGATCGCGTGAAGGATGCCAAGCAAAACTGGACCGGATGAAACCGTTGACCGCTAAGCCCGACGCGACATCACAGCACGTGATCGTGTTGCTGCACGGATTGATGCGCACCCATCACTGCATGAAACCATTGGAAGCAGACTTCGCGAAGGCTGGATTCACGAACGTTGTCCGGTTTTCCTATGCCAGCAGCCGCAGCTCGATTGGCGATCATGCCTCGGCGTTGCGCGAGATTATGGAAGCGATGCCGACCGACACTCAATTCAGTTTCGTCGGACACAGCATGGGTAACATCGTCGTTCGACACCTTATCGGCGACCTGCAACGAGCCAGTGACCCCAGCGGTGTACTCGGTCGATGCCGATCAATGGTGATGCTGGGGCCTCCCAACCAGGGTGCCGCAATCGCCACCCGACTGGCGCCGACGGGCGTCTACGGTTGGCTGACCGGGAAAGGTGGCCTAGAACTGGGACCGCAATGGAAAGAATTCGAAGGGAAACTGGCCACACCACCCTTTCCGTTCATGATCATCGCCGGCGACGTCTCGAAAAACCTGATTCAAAACCCGTTGGTCGACGGCAGCAGCGATTTTGTGGTCAGTGTCGAAGAAGCAACACTCGAGGGCGCCGAGGCGATTGAAACGGTCGCAGTACTGCACAGCTTCTTGATGAACGACGCCGGTGCAAACAAAATGACCGTCGACTTCATCAAGTCGCACTAGCAGCCTGTTGAAAAAGGGGTCTGGAAAACCGGAAACTCCGCGGTCCTGATCTTCCCAAAGCAACACGCAGGCATCCAACGTTGCCTGCGTTGTTTAGAATACCCCCTTCAGGAATCCAACCGCGGACCGTATTGAAATATGGACCGTGGGCTTCACTCGTTAATGGCTGATCTGCATGACTTTTTCGCAATCGAATCGGATTCCCGAACTGCTTCGCATCGGCGAACGGATTGCGATTTTGCCGATTGTCCATGGCAGTGGACAGTTTGCCTTGACGGTCCGCCGTTGGATGTTGGAAGAATCGTTCGACTGCGTCGCCGTCCCATTGCCCGAATCGTTTCGTGTGGCGGTTGAGGATGCCGTGTTGGATTTGCCGACACCGTCGATCGTGATCCAACCGGCCGTATCTTCATTCGAATCCGACGCGGAAAGTTGGGCTCCGAAGCCTTGGGAAGCGGAGGACGGTGATGGCGACGATGAAGATGACGATACGCTTCCGGTCAGCTACGTCCCCATCGATCCTTGCCAAGGCGTGATCATGGCGATCCGGGCTGCGATGGGCGAGCATGTGCCCCGAGAATTCATCGACTTAGAAACGAACCATTTCATTCCATACGCGACTGTCATGCCGGATCCGTTTGCGGTCCGCCACGTTTCACCCGAACGATTTGCCGCCGCCGTGCTTCCCAGCATCACGCGTCCGCCCGACCAACAGACTCGCGATCGCATGGTCCACATGGCGATCCGCCTGACCGAACTGGAAAAGCGTTACGAAAAGGTCTTGCTGGTGACCAGCGTCCTTGATTGGCCCTGGATACGCGAAGCCTACTGGCATCTGAGGAACAGCGACAACCATTCGGCGGCCGCGATCGCAAAGCCAGAACATGATGAAGTTACGCCTCCGGTGCATTACCCTGTTGCGCCGCGAACGCTGATGTTTCTCCTGGGCGAACTGCCGTATATCACTTCGCTTTACGAGCGGGCTCGTGCGGAAATCGAAGACGATGATGACTTGCAAATCGATGGAGTGAAAGAGCTGCTGCTGGCGGCCAGAGATTCTTACACCAAAGAACTCGGCAGCCGCGCCCGCCGCGTGACGCCTTTGTTATTGTCAAAGTGTTTGCAATACATCCGCAACCTGTCGCTGATCCATCGCCGCATGACTCCGGATTTGATCACGATCGTGACGGCGGCAAAGCAAGTGCTAGGCGACCAGTTCGCGTTGCATGTTGCCGAGCTTGCCAATCAATACCACGACCCCAAATCTGAAACGGCCCCGGCAACTTCGGTCACGCTTGGCATCGACCAGGCCAGATTGCCTGATGGTGACGTTTTACCCTTGGTCAGCCGATTGCCCGGTCCGCCGATCAGTTGGTGTACACTGCAATTGCAACGCCGCCCCAACGACACCGAAAGGGACCGTTGGAAGTACAAATGGAATCCGTACAGCCAATGCAGCTATCCACCCGAAGACGATTTGATCGAAGCCTTTCGCACCCGCGTGATCGATCGCGCCCGTTCGAACATCGGCAACGATTTGGCACGTACCGAAAAGTTCACCACTAGCGTCAAAGACGGCATCGACATTCGCGACACGCTTCGTCATTGGTACGAACGACAGATCTATGTCAAAGTCATTCCGCCCAGTCGTGGGATGCTTGATGCGTGCGTCATGCTTTTTGATTCGCCGGCGGATCCGCGGGACTATCCTTGGCGAACCACATGGTTTGCCGAACACAAAACGGAATCTACCTTGGCGTTGTTTGCGACGAACTATCAAGAAGAAATGGTTGGCCCAGGCATCGGCATGAGTGTCTATGGCGGTGCGATGTTTTTGTATCCACCCGTTGTCATTCCCGACGTTTGGCAGGATCGACGATTGGACTACACCGAGACGCTGGAAGAACGATTGATCGCCGCAGCCTGCTTGCACAGTCGCGGACGCGAGATCGCATTGCTGTCATCGTTGCCCCCAGGCAGTGGCTGGAAACGCCTTGCCCGCCGACACAAAAAACACTTGGTCCATGTCCCGTTAACGTCCTTCAGCGATGAACAGGTCCAACGCCTTCGTATGGTCCACGTGCTTAACGGCAGCGAGGTCCGAAGCTACGCCGAAGACTTCATTCGACGTGTTTAGAAGTGTACGACCTGAAGGCCGCGTGGTTGACTGCAAGTGATTTTTGATGACCATCGGGCGGCGTGTTGCGAACAAGATTGGCCGCACCGTTAAGCTTGGAAAGCAACGTGACCCTACGGACGCCATGCTGGGTTGCTTGGCAAAATGAAGGGTCCATGCCTTGATCAATATGATCGCAAAGCAGATTTGCGCAACATCCATCATCGTCTGTGTTGTGCGTGGACGCCACACCATGCGGGATTGCGCCAAGCCAACCTCCGTCATCAGTCGCACACGAACACATCGTCGATTCCTTGCGTAACGATGATGTGTTGATTGACCGACAATGAGGTTGTGACTTGCCTTGTCCCATCAGGCCAGTCAACGGCAAGGCTGTCAATCTTAGCATGCTGGCCAAGGCCGACGAACACGCGATTTTGATTTCGACACATATATCCGTCACCGGTACACACAAAAGAATTGAGCGTTTCACCGCCGGCTTGGACTTCGATTTTGGCGCCGATCGCATCGCGCTCACAACGGGTTCCTACCAACTGAATGCTGACCCAACCATTCGACGTTTCTGTTTGATTTTCCAAAAGAGCCAAAGGTTCTTCCAAATCGCCTACCACGACATCGACCAACCCGTCATTGTTCCAGTCGAGTCGCGCCAGTGCTCGGCTGAGGTGTTTCGCTTGAAAAAAGGGCTCGTCGTCAGGAAGGTCCGCCTGCTGGAAACCGTCTTGCGAATGGATCAGCAGTTGGATAGGCATCTTGAAGTCCTGGCCATCGTTAAAGTCTTCGATGTGACCATTTCCAACCCAAAGATCTTCGGTTGAGTTGTTGTCGAAGTCGACTGCTTGCGTTCCGAAGCCGACGTGTTCACGTGAGTGTCGTCCGATTCCCGATGCGACTACTTGATCGTCAAACGCGCCGCTTGGCTGCTGAAGAAAGTGGTTGGAGAGTTCATCATTGAAGGTGGTGACATGCAAATCGGGCCGGCCATTGTGGTCAAAATCCGCCACAGCAACTCCCATGCTTGCTAACGGCATTCCACGTACGCCCAGCCCAACGCCTTGCACCAGAGCCAGGTCCGTAAAACGATTGGGAATGTCCACGTCAGAGCGGTTCGCTTTCCAAAAGTGGTTTGCCGTTTGGTCATTAGCGACAAACACTTCGTTGCCTGGTTTGCCGTCGAAGTCTCCGACGACCAATCCCATCGCGGCCCGCCGATCCGGATCGTTCGGTGATTCGGCAAGAATCGACGACGCCATTGACCCATCGCCAACGCTAAAGAAGACGCGATCGACACCGGCTCGAAACTGCGTGGGACCTGGATACCGAAGTGGTTTGCCATCGGCTCCATACTTTATCGCCGTGAAAATTCGTTCGTCGTCGACGTAGTTCACTTCCAATATTTCAGGCAGGGCGTCGCCATTGAGATCGGCGATGGCAACACCGGTCGTGTAAACGCCACGGTTCCACTGTTTCCCTGTTGTCGCTTTGTGAAAAGTCCCGTCGCCTTGATTGATCATCAGCGTGTTGGCGAACATGTTTCCGATGACCAGATCCTGAAATCCATCTTGATTCCAATCGCCGGCCGTTACACCCATTGAATAGCCCAGGTCATCCGAGTTTGCTTTTGTGCAGACCTCAACAAAACGATTGCCAAGATTGCGGAACATTGCATTGGAAGATGCCGGTTCAGACCCTTCACGTTTGCGTGGCGAGACATTGAATCCACCTTGGGCCGCGTAAACGTCAACGCGTCCATCTAAGTCGAAGTCGATGCAGGCGATCCCAGCACCCAGAGCCTGATGCAACAGAAAATCTTTGTGCACCACAGGATTGGCGTTGATGTATCGAAAATCTAGCCCCGTCCGCTGTGCCACATTTTGATACACCGGCGTTGCGCTGGAATTTTGCGACCAACGTTGTGAATCGCTAGCCGCTATCGGCTCAGTGGCTTTATCAAGATCAGACCGGAGGTCAGCGTACGTTAGCGGTTCGACTTTGACGTGGCAAAGCGAAACTGAGCGTTGTTTGTCGCGGTCAAACAAAGACTTAGCACTCGCCAAACCCATTGCATGGTGTTGCATGGTGGCACTGCGTGGATCAAACAGAGACGTTCCAATGAACCGCCATGCCCAAGCCTGATAGGGCTGTCCCATTCGCGATTGTTCCGAAGTCAAAATGTTGAACGCATTCGCGGATGACTTGGGCGCCGCTGCAACTTCGCCGACCAATTCGACCAAGTCTCCGATTTCTTTCGCCCGTGCCATTACAAGTTTGGCATCGTCGGTTTGCCCTACAGCCGCAAGAGACTGACCAAGTCGCAAAACGGCCGATCGGTGCATCGGCTCGCGAGCGACGGCGGCTGCGTACGCACGGATTCCGTCATCGTGTTTGCCGGCCAAAGTCATTGCATTGCCTATCGCGATCCAAAAATCAGGATACCGATCCCAGGCTTTTTCTCGCTGCGCGTACCAGCGGGTAAAGGCATCGTCATCACGTTGCATGCTGAGCGCAAATCCCAGCAAACACATTGCCGCTGGATTCTTCTGCTGCACCAGAGGTTCGTTTCGGAGTTGGGCGACGCACTCCTCGATTCGGTTTCTGTTCAGATCTGCAAGTGCATCGACGAGCGACTGGTCTGATTGGCTTGCCCATTGAGTCGCCTTGGTTCGTCCAACATCAGACGTTGGGGCCAACAAACACCGCAGTTCGTGAATCTCCATCGGCACGGATCGACACAAAACTCGAAAATGTTCGTTCGCATCAAAACGCAAGCCAAGTTGATTGAACAAAGACGCAATCAAGCGACGCGTCTTCGTATCCCCAGGCGAAATTTTCAGCAAACGTTCGTACTGTGTGATCGCCCCGATGATATCCTCGTCAGAAATCAAAAGGCGTGCCGATTCATTGATGAACCGTTCCGCATACTCGGGCGAGTTTTCTTCTGCCTCGTTCAAAATCGCTAGTGCTTCTCGCGTGTTACCCTGACCGTGCTTGATCTGCGCGGAAAGAAGCTGACCATAGCCGTGATTAGGTTGCTCGATCAAAACAGCTTCGATCGCGGTGGTCGCTTCACCGTATTGGCCAGATTCCAGAAACCTCTCAGCGTCGGCAAGTCGACTTTCCAGCGAATCAACCGATTTCAACCGCGGCTCGGGTTCGGCGACCACTTGCGGTGATTCGACTGTATTGGACTTGGAGCAACCCGAAGCAAAAACCACAAGGATAGACAAACAGAAGAACGCAGCCAGCGTCGTCCGCCATCGAAGAACGCTAGTTGAATCGCAACGCAATGGGCGGCACTGATGCCGACGCGAACGTGTCTTGTCGTCTCGAAGAACGGTCAAGGAAAAGTACCGCCGGCTTTCAATGAACAGAAAATGAGCTGTTTCACGAGCTATCAGTGTCGTCGATTCTTACAATTGCGCCCACAAGCGAACCTTCGCCCCAAAGGGGCGGACACTCATTTTTCGCTCGCCCGTTTAACGACCGCGTTGGGCATTCTGCTGAGCTTCAAGAATTGCTCGTTCAAGCGGGTCCGGTCCCGAATCGAAGTCGTCTTCCTCTGCAAGAATGGGTGCAACAGCATCCGGGTTACCCTGTGAACGTGCCGCCCGATAGACATCGATACTGCCGGCTTTTAGTTCGTCACCCGGAGGCAACGGAAACCGTCCCATTCCCTTGCCGTGGACGTTGATGTCTTCGATCGGATTTTCACCGGCGCCCGCGGTGCGATCGATGGCGACCGACTGAATCTTCCACTCGTGAACGACAATCTCGTAGCGAACCGATGGTGGTACATCGTTCACGATCTCGCGAGTTTCCAAGTCGCCCAGCGGCGTGACCACGCGAATGTTCTGAACTTGTCGGGCCCCCGCATCGCGTTCCAAAGTCACCGTGGTGATACCACCGGCGGCGATCCGGACCGCGCGTGTCTTGGGTGGATTCTGCAGGTCGACCACGCCGACTTGAATATCGCGAGGCCCGCCGTTTCGTAACTGAACGGCAACCGGGGAAAGCGGCGGATTGGGGATGGTTTGCGAGTCAAGCACGACCGATTGCGGCAACGCCGGTCCGGTCGGAAAGCCAAGACTTGGTGTTGGGACGAAAGGACCGAATCCGGTGGGGCCAATGATCACCGGCCCAATGGGCCCTGGTCCGATCAAACCGGGATGGATATGACCGGGACCGATGTAGCCCGGCCCGACATAGCCTGGACCGGGTATCGGACCCGCCCGTCGGCGACCGGCCGGGCGAACCTGCCGACGGGTGATGCGAAAGTTCGGCGCGAAATCATCCAGATCCGCCGTCTGCATTGCTCCGAAACCGCCGCGCGGGAACCGCAGGATCCGGTTGAGTTCGAATTGAAAGTAACCAACGAATCGACCGTCAAACGAATCGTAGGACGGTTCGCGACTGAAGTACAACCGGCTGCCGGCGTACTCGTGCATCACCAATCGTCCGGGACCAATCTCGACATCCGCAACGACCAAACCGTTGGGTTCGAACATTTCAAAGTTCTGAGCCCCCGCCGAAGCACTCCATCCTAGGAACACGGAAACCAACAGCAAGAATCTCATCGCCAACCGTCCTTCGTATGTGAAAGACTTCATTATAGGCAGCCAAGAAGCCCGCTTGTCGGATCAAGTCAACGATGTGCTGCCGTGGGGGCGATAAACCGTCGATCGACAATGGTCTTCCGGAAAAAAGCGATGCGTCAAATCGCTCGGTGCCTCGGCCGATCCGACGAATAGATAGCCGTCGGCAGACAGCGAGTCGGCGAAACGCTTGAACAAATCGACTCGGCGTTCAGGCGTAAAATAGATCGCTACGTTGCGACAAAAAATGACATCAAATCGCCCGAATCCGGTGAATGGCTCAAGCAGATTCGCCCGCTGAAACCGGATTAGCGATCGAATCGCATCGGTAACCTGCCATCCGCCCGTCGAAGGCTGAAAGTACTTTTCGCGAAACTGGGATGGCAATCCGCGTTCCACGTGGTGGGCGGCGTAAACACCCGTGCTCGCGGTTTTGATCGCGTCATCGGAAACGTCGGTAGCGAAGATCGAGATGTCCCAGTCATGAATATCTGGAATCATCTCGCTAAGTGTCATCGCGATGCTGTACGGTTCTTGACCGGTACTGCATCCGGCCGACCAAATGCGAAGTCGCGTCGGATAAGCCGTTTTCTCTTTTGCATCAATCAGGTGAGGGATGATTTTGTGCTGCAGTGCTTCGAACGGCGAACGGTCACGAAAGAACAAAGTCTCGTTTGTCGTCATTTTATCGACGATCTCGCGTCTTAAAGCATCGTTCATCAACGAACGTGCTTGATTGGCAAGTTCTTGATAGCTGCCGCAATGAAATCGATCGACAAGTTCGCCCAGGCGAGCTTCAATCAAGTAGCCTTTCGAAGCGCCCAGAGTCACCCCACATAATTCGGAAACAAGAGTCGAAACTGCTTCGACATCCGTTGCACTTGCTGCTAGTTGCACGACATCACCCCTGATTTCGTTAGCACGGCTCTGCCGACCGTTCTGTTAATGGCCCCGGCGATGCTGTCCAACGGACAAACGATATTCGCGTTTCCTTGTTCGACGATGGCACGCGGCATTCCGTAAACGGTGCAGCTTGCTTCGTCTTGCGCGATCACTTTCAAATTACTGCCCCGCATCTCTTGCACGCTGCGACTTCCATCGTCACCCATGCCTGTCATGATGACAGCCAAAATTTGGTCGTATGCCTTAGCTACCGATCGAAAGAGATAGTCGACCGAGGGCCGACAACTCAGCACGGGTTCGTCGTCGGTAACTCTCAAATAGACGCCGCTTGATGTACGTACGGCTTTCATGTGCCTTCCACCGGGCGCGATGAAGACTTGGCCTGCCTGCGGTTGTTCGCCGCCGATTGCTTCACGCACTTCGATCTTACATAGTCGATTCAAGTCGTCGGCCAATGTTTTTGTAAACATAGGCGGCATGTGCTGAACCAATAGAATTGGAACCGGGAAGTTTGCTGGTAGCATCGGCAACATTCGCGTCAAAGCTGTGGGGCCGCCGGTCGACGTACCGATGACTACAATTTGGGGCTCGAATTGAGTCTGTGGAATCGGTGTCGTCGGCGACGCTTGGCGAATCTCTTTGCTGGTCCCCATCCGAGGGCGGCGACTGGTAAGCAACGCTTCGATCTTTGGCGCAAAGTCCGATTGAAGTTGCTGAATGTTTTGTTGAAGGTCCGCGCCGGAAGGCTTCAAAATAAAGTCAAACGCGCCAAGTGCCAGAGCTTGCATCGTCGAACGCGCACCCGTACCGGTCAGACTGCTTACCATGATCGCAGTTGTTGTAGGGCTAATGCCCCGGATCTGGCGCAAGACGTCAATCCCGCTGACGTCAGGCATCTCGATATCCAACGTCACGAGATCCGGTTTCAGCTCGTCGATCTTTGCCAGCGCGACTGCGCCGTTTTCAGCATGCCCGACTATTTCGACACTGGGGATACTTGCCAGGGAGTCCCGTACGATTTTTCGAAAGACGGTCGAATCGTCGACTACCAAAACGCGAATTTTGTCTGACATTGGACTGATGATCTCTGGGAAACCAATGTGAACCAATCGGTTCACCACTAGGACTTGAAACGGATTCGCTAACCGACTTGGACGACTCGCTCTCGCGCGAGTTGCAGTGTTGTTTCACACTGCCTTTCGACAAGCCCGTGCAAAGCACAGGGGCTTATCGATCGCTTGCAACCTGCTCGACCTTCCTGCGGCACAGCAGCAGAGTCGAGCGCGGAATGGACATTGCCATTCCTACCCGCCACTTTGCTCAGCCCTCCCGCTTCGCGAGAGGGCTGAGCAACATTGACGACTTCGCTTTCTAACGAGAAGTTAGACGCTCACACCCGTCTTAAACTTAGAAATGAGTCCCTTCATTTCGCCGGACAGTTTCGAGAAATTGTCTCCTGCCGAACGGCTTTGCGCTGCACCAGCAGCCGTCGATTGGAGAACACGATCCACACGGCTAATGTTCTGGGTGATTTCTTCGCTGGCAATTGCCGATTCACTGACACCCTTGGCAACCGTTTCCGCAGCCAATGCCGTTTGGTTGACGGTATCCGAGATCTGCTGGCTCATGATCCGTTGCTCTTCCACCGCAGCAGCAATGGTGCGAGAAACTTCATTCACGTTTCCGATCACTTCGCTGATTTCTCGGATCGCGTGCACCGCATCACCAGTCGAGTGCTGGATTCCTTCAACGCGTCGACGAATATCATCTGTCGCAGCAGCGGTTTGCTTCGCCAATTCCTTGACCTCGGTCGCAACCACTGCGAATCCCTTTCCAGCTTCACCCGCTCGGGCAGCTTCGATAGTAGCGTTCAATGCCAACAAGTTCGTTTGCTCGGCAATATCTTGGATCACTTGGATGACCTTACCGATCTCATCAGCAGCACTTCCCAGATCTTCGATCTTCTTATCGCTCAGTTGAACCAAAGTAGCCGCGTTGCCGGCAACCGACGCCGCTCGCTCAGCATTCTCGGCAACTTCACCGATCGATGCATTCATCTGAACCACGGAGTTCGCAGCGTGCTTCACATTACGCGAAACTTCTTCGGTCGATCGAGCAATGTTGCTCATGTTTACCGACATTTCTTCGGCAGCCGCTGCAACCGTTCCCGATTGGCCGGTCGCGTCGCTGGCACCGCTTGCCAGCTCTTGCGATACCGATGCCAACTCGGTCGACGAGAGATCCAAGTTATCAGCGTTGCAGGCAAGCCCTTGAATAGCAAACTCAATCGAGCGAGCGAACTCGTTGAAGGAATGAGCCATTTCGTCGAACTCATCGCCCGATCCAGTGGTCATCCGTTGGGTCAAGTCGCCGCCTGCCATTCCGGTGAGCGTCGTAACCGTCGATCGGATCGGACTTGTCAATCGGCGAGCGATGAAGAACGCACCGCCCGTGATAACAACGAACACGAAACCGGCCGAGGCTAACAAAGCCGTTTTCAGACTGTTCACGCCCGCAAGCGCTTCCGATGGATGAACCCGAACCAATACACTCCATTTCATTCCGGGAAAACCCAAAGCCCCCTTGAGCGGTGCGAAACCCGCACACTGAATCTCTTGCTTACGAGCATGCAATGCATCCGTCGTAGATCCTGCTTCACCCGCCACAACTCGCTTAGCGACTTCGACACCAGCGGTGACCAGATTGAGATTGCCAATGACCTTCATGTCGCGTGAGACTTCCGTCGATCCGCTTGTTGTCGGATCGTAGTCGATGATGACGTTACCTTCATCGTCGAGCAACGTCAGCTCAGCCGACGCGATGTTCCGCTCTTTCAATTCTGCGTAGGTTGCTTGGAAAATTTCTTCGACCAAACCGAACTTGGTAACGTTTTTCCAGTAGGCGATTACTTTGCCGTCTGGACCACGAACGGGCGCCGAGAAACCCAACGCCAATCCTTCGTCCTTGAAAATACTTTTTACCAAATTGTCTTCATAAAGGTGCTCCACCACAGTGCCCGTAAACGAACCATCCGATGACGAATAGTAGTTCCCCTGTTTTGCATCTCGGAACCAAGTCTCGTTGCCAAAGTCATAGTCATAGACGGCTGTTGAATCGATCGGCGATCCGTCAGCGTCTTTGTCATTGACTGCGATCAACTTACCGTCAAGATCCACCAACAAAGTCAGGTAGTAAATATCGTACGTGTCGACGTAGTCGTTCATCGCCGCAACGATTGGATTTTCTTCGCCTTGCACGTACCAAGAACCTTGGTCGCGTACGGCGTGGTTGAGACCGAACGCTTGCACATCCCCGTAGCGTTCAAACAAATTCCGATCGATCTTATCGGCAACACTGGCCGCAATTACCTTGTATTCGAGCGCAGTATTTTCGGCCATGCGATTTCCAGCATTCCATGCCATGCTGCCGATCAGCAGTGTAGGCAGAATCCCGCAAAGCATGCACGTAGCAATCAACTTATTTCGGATGGATAGTTTTAACATTTTCCCCTCGGTTTGGTGATAGAATCGGTCGGTGGTTGGCTAAGCTTGCGAATGCGAGCTCAGAAGTCGTCTAGGTCTGAGAAGCGTTGCTGTCGGTGGCCAGCGTTTCGCTGACATCTAAGATCACGGCGATCTGTGTATTGGTGGTATAGACACCACGAAAGAACCTTCCCTCGACGCCTTTGACATTCGCAGGCGCGATTCGGATTTCGTTCTTCGGGATGGGAAGGATGTCGGCGATGTCATCGACGATCAAACCGATCCGTTCACCCAGGTGATGGATGATCACGTTGCGACTGGTTCGCGTGACTTCGGCAGGACCGAAACCGAGTATCTTCGGTAAGTCGAGGACGCTGACGACCTCGCCACGCAGATTGATGACTCCGCGAATCGATGCGTCGGCATGCGGGACCTGGGTCACGTCGAAGTGACGATTTATTTCTTGCACCTGGTCGATGGGCAATCCGATTAACAATTTTCCGACGTAAAACGTGACATACTGGGTCGTCTGTGTTTCGTCGATCACGGCAGTGGAGTTGTTCGATGTCATGGATGAAATTCCTTTTGGATTAGCTAACCGTTTGCAATGGACGACGACTCGCGGATGTCGACTTCGGCTTCAGCCGTTCAACAGCCGCAAGAAGTTTCTCTCGGTCCATCTTGACCTGATAATCGTCGACGCCGCACTCCTGTCCTCTTCGTACGTCTTCATCGCCGGCTAGCGAAGTCAACGCGATAACCGGAACATGGGCCGTTCGCGAATCGCCTTTTAGCGTCGCACAAAACTCGAATCCATCCATTCGCGGCATCTGAATGTCGGTCACGACAAGGTCGAAGCCGTCGGGATCTGCGGACAGCTTTTCCCAGGCCTCTTGTCCGTCGTCTGCTTCAGTGATTTCATAGCCGTTCGCGACGAGGTGCTTTTTGACTTGGTTGCGAAAGAACTTCGAATCTTCTGCGAGCAGAATTCTTGTTACCAATGCCTCGGCCCCAGCGGCTTCCTTCTTCGGTTGACACCAATCCGGATGTGCGGTCAGCACGAGTTCAAACATGTCAAGCAGGCGAGTCGCCGTACCGTCGATGACCAATGATCCGATCACACCAGGTTCACGAAGCGTGGTGTCATCGACAACTGCGGTAACGCTGCGAACGTCATGCAGAATCGGCGCGACCAATCCGACTTCTCGACCATTGGTTTCGAACACCACGACGAACAGTCGATCCTGTTCGTTTCGCGGTTTCGATTCGATATGATCTTCGAGGCAAAGCAACGGCAGCGTCGACGCTGGATACTGCAGCAGCATTTGCTCGCCAACTCGAATAGTCTGAGACAATTTGATTCGCTCGATCCGAGAGACAAGCCCCATCGGTACGGCAAATTGCTCACCCGGTGAATTGTCGAACAGAAGTAAGCGTTGAGTGTCCCCAGCGACGTTTTCGGATTCGGCATCTGCCGCCGCCGCACATGCAGCAACATCGTTGGATGTTCCTAGTTCAGCGTGTTGGCTAATGCCCGAGATATCCAAAATCAAAGCGACGCGTCCGTCACCAAGAATGGTAGCTCCCGATAGGCTTCGGCAGTTTTTGAGATGGTGACCGAGCGGCTTGACAACGATTTCTTCGGAATCGAAAAGGCCGTCAACGATGATTCCGTATCGCAGTTGTCCAGTTTCGACAACGATAATATTGATGGCGCCGTCGGATATTTTGCTAGATTCTAGGTTCGTTGCATTCTTGACTACTAAAACGTCGCCGAGCCGAACAAGCGGAAGCAAGCTACCACGCAACCGTAGCACCTCCGCATCTTTCACTCTGCCAATGCGATTGGCTACCTCGGTACCTCGGACGCGGACAAGCTCGACGATATTCGCCTGAGGTATCGCAAAACGGTCTTCAGATGCTCGCACGATTAAGGATGGGATGATTGCCAGCGTCAACGGCAAGGTGACTTCGATTTTCGTTCCCGCACCCAGTTTTGAGCTGACTTCGACTGTGCCGCCAAGGCGTTCAATGTTGGTTCGCACCACGTCCATCCCAACACCACGTCCACTGACGTCACTGAGCTTTTCCGCAGTTGAAAACCCTGGCATAAAGATCAAGCGATAGGCGTCGCGATCCGACATCGAAGTCGCCTGATCCTGACTGATCAAACCTTTTTCGACGGCCTTTGACTTGATGACATCGACATTGATTCCGGCGCCATCGTCCGAAATTTCAATGCAGACCTTGCCGGACTGATGGAATGCACGCAGCCGTAAATTTCCCTGCGATGGCTTTCCCTTCGCTTGGCGAACGGCTGGCATTTCCAAGCCATGGTCTACCGCATTTCGAACTAAATGCGTCAACGGGTCGGCAATCGCTTCGACGATCGTTTTATCGACTTCGACTTCCTTGCCTTGGATATCCAGTTGGCATTGCTTGCCTAGCTTGGCACTTAGGTCTCGTACGACGCGAGTAAACCGAGTGAAGACATTGCCGATCGGCTGCATCCGAGTCTGCATGATCGCGTCTTGCATCTCGCAGGTGACTTGATTGATCTTGTTGGCGACAGCCTCCAAACCGCTCGTCTCCCCAGTTGCGATTGTTTGCAACAGCTGGTTTCGACCCAACACCAGTTCACCGGCTAGATTCATCAAACGATCAAGCGACTCAACCGAAACACGAATATTCGACTCTGCGTTAACCTTCGTGGCGGCTGCCAGTTCTTGAACGGGTTTGGGGTCAGGGATCGTCGCTGGCACTGCAGATGGCGACGCGATTTCGGGCGCAGGCTCGGCGACGGCCGGTGGACCTGCGGCGAGTGACGATGCTACGGGAGCCGCTTTGGCTGCGGATTTTCTCGCGGGTGCCTTCTTAGGTGCTGGCTTGCTAACCGCTGCCTTTTTCGCCGCTGGTTTCTTGGTCGATGTTCGTTTCGCTGCAGGCTTTTTCGTCTTTTTCGCTGGTGTCGGCATGGACTGAATGCAAGTTGTTCCCGATGCTTCCATCGCGGCAATCAAAGCCTCAGCTGCGGCAAGTGAGTCATCTGCGTTGAGTTCAACGTCTTCGATCTCGTCGTCTTCAGTTACTTCTTGCTCTTCGCCGTAGGTTCCTGCTGCAACTGCATCGAGATCAACGATGAAGTCGCCGACATCAACGGAATTCGATTCGCTGACGTTCTCAAGAAGCGTGCGTAGTTGGTCGGCCGATCGGAGCATCACGTCCACCGTGGCCGTCGTCGGAACAAGTGCTCGCTCTCGCATCAGATTTAGCACGTTCTCTAGACTGTGTGCCAATTTGTTAATTGTCGTGAGAGCTAAGAATCCGGCCGCACCTTTGATCGAGTGCACGCCACGAAAGACAGTGTTGACCAAATCGATATCGATATTGGCACCGGCTTCCTCAATTGTCAGCAGTTGGTTTTCGATGTCCGCAAGGTGCTCTGCCGATTCAACGACAAACTCTTGAATGATCTCTGGATCTTCGAATTCCATTGGATACCCCCGTATCACGATACAGTTGTGTGTGGTTGACCTCGCATTGGATGGGGCGAGTAGCGTTGTTCGCAGACCAGACAAACTCTCGCTTGAAAGATTCAACGAGCGTTGGTTCGGATGTACGACCGACGAAAAGGAGGCCCCCAACCGGAGTGACGTTCGTGAGGCCGCCAGTAAGCGAACACGTGTCGTCAAACTTGTTGCAATGAATGTGCCGCACCGCTTAGGCAAAGCAAGCCGAATCCAAAGAGATTTCCAGAAGTAGCGATTGCCCGGAAGATGCGGTCTACGTTGCCCGCTCCAAGGCACTCCATGCGAGTTTCCAACAAGCTTGCATTGATTGCGTGCTACGTTTCTTAGAAGAGAATCTGATTAGGTTGGACAGACCGTTCGATGTATGCATCGAAAATTGCGATGCTCACCGTCTACCTAGTCAGTCGGACCATTTTATTTTCAAATTTACACTTTGGGTTTGAGTTGGCATGAGCAGTCAAAAAGTCTTACTGGTCGACGATTCCGGCGTGATGCGGAAAATCATCGTCCGCGCACTCAATGCGATTAGTATCACGGACGTCGTGGAAGCCGCAGACGGTGCGGAAGCGCTTAAACTATTCAATAGCGATTCTTTCGGATTGGTTCTGACCGACTGGAACATGCCGAACATGAATGGTTTGGAGTTGCTGACAGCGATCCGTGCGACGGGCTCCAAAGTGCCCGTCATCATGATCACGACCGAAGCTGAACAAGGTCGAGTGCTACAAGCAATCCAGGCTGGAGCGAGTAATTACTTGGTCAAGCCGTTCGAACAGGAAACATTACTGAACAAGTTGCAAAAGTACGTCAGCGTGCCTGCCTAGCCGACTTGTCTGTAAACTCTCCACACTGGGGCAAAACATGAAATTAGAAGTGATCAAAGCGTTTCAAGAATCGACGTTTGATGTCTTTAAGACGATGTTGAATGTCGAGGTAACGTCGGACGATGCAGTACCCAGCAACCAGCAGATCTTCTGCAGCGTCAGCGGTACTATCGGACTTACCGGTTCGATAGCAGGTGATGTGATTGTGTGCTTGGATGAGAGTCTCGCCATGCACGTGACCGGCGCAATGCTCGGCCAGGCGTATACGGAGATCGATGATGACGTCATTGACGCGGTAGGTGAGCTGACCAACATGATCGCCGGCAGTGCGAAGGGTCGGCTTGAGCAATACGATCTTAGCCTTGCCTTGCCGACGGTCATTCTTGGAGCTGGTCATCGAATCGGTTTTCGCCAGGGGATCATGCCCATGAAGATACCCTTCACATGTGAATGGGGCACATTCAGCATCAAGCTCGGCCTCGTCGAAGCCAAGACACCACAGCCCATCGGCTAGTTTGGATACGAGTGGTGGTCCGTCGGGTCGCTTGTCGTCTACCGCAGCTCAACCTTCGGATATTGTTCAGAAAAAGGTCAGCAAAGAACAAAGTGGACACCAAGAACTCCATCGCCTTCGCAAATGAGTACGATCCTACTTAAGCTTGACCGAAGGATTGCGACGGTATGCTGGATCTTTTCACGCCAGCCCTCTGTCCGGGTTCGATCTGTAAATCCAAATCGACGTTGGCGTGACCGCCTAGATCCTGACTTCGTTCAATACTCATGCTCGACCGCTGCATCCGTCGCGTGTCGCTGAGATACCTAGTCTACGTGCATGAGAGCCTTCGCAGCCTCGCAACTGCGAGAGGCCATAGCATCGGGACAATCGGCGCCGCATCTTTGAGGCCGCAATTTTTGACGTCAAGTCAAGAAAACGTTCTCTCAAGCCATCAACTCTGACCCACAGTTACAGCGTTGGAGGGGCAAGCACTTTGCGAATGTAATAGCGGGTGCTCTTCAATCGGATGTCACAACCGACATGAAGAAAACAGTCAACATCATGGGGCACATGAATATGATGATAGAGGGCAATGATGCGATTCCGATCGCATCGGACAGTCGAATTTTTCGCACAGCAGCCCTCTTTGGGTTTGCTTGGATCGCGAGCGTTTCGTTTGGTTTCTGGACGCTGTTGGACCATGACACCGCAAGTAACGACGGCGAGTCTTCGTTTGCCGAAGTTGTTCCTGTCTCGTTAACACAGTCCGCCGTCTGCGTCTCACGAACCGACTTGGCAGACATGGTCCCTGATAAGGGCTGTCTTCACATTGTCGTAGCAATGCATCCGAAGTGCCCGTGCACGCGAACGACTTTGTCACAGCTTGAACGATTGCTCGCCGAAGCACCCGCATCGACCAAGTGTACGTTCCTTGTATCGAAGCCGCGGAATCGTCTGGCATCTTGGATCCAGTCGGATACCACGGATATGGCTAAGTCGTTCGCGAATTCTGAGATCTTTGTTGACATCGATTCTGAACGAGCCAGAAAGCTGGGCATGGCCCACTCTGGAACGGTCTTGATCGTAAGACCCGATGGAACGCTTTCCTTCATGGGTGGCATTACTGCCGGACGCAGCTGCTCCACTGAAAATCCGGGCTCTTTGTCCGTTGCGAGTCTCCTTCGCGGAGAGTCCGCACCCCTGCTAGCGACGCCGACGTTCGGATGTCCGCTAACCCACTGATCAAGATCTTTCGGAATCGAACGATGTTCTTGCACCAACGATCAAAGCACATGCCCGTCACAGCAAAGGCTGTGTTTGATGGGATGCTTCAAGATACCCACAAAACAACCGATCGCATTTTTGCGTTCATCATGTCCGTGCAATGGATTTTCGGCGTTCTATGTGCGTTCTTCGTATCGCCACTTTCGTGGGACGGCGAAATCAGTCGAACTCATCTTCATGTCTGGGCGGCGATTTTTTTGGGTGGCGCTATAACGGCATTGCCGATCGCCCTCGCTATCAAGTTACCCGGTCATCTGATCACGCGACTTTCCGTCGCAACTGGCCAACTGATGTACTCGGCACTCTTGATCCATCTGATGGGCGGACGCATCGAGGCTCACTTCCATATATTCGTATCGTTGGCGATACTTTCGGCCTATCGTGACCGGGTCGTCTTTCTTCCGGCGGTTGCGATCACCGTTTTGGATCACTTTGTCCGTGGCTATCTTTGGCCCCAATCCGTTTTTGGTGAATTCGCGGTTGTTTCTTGGCGCCCCTTCGAACATGCCGCCTGGGTTTTGTTCGAAACCGTTTCATTGTGCTATCTGATCGGGCAGAATCTCGAGCAAAGTGCGATCGTCGCCGATCTGCATGTTGCGCTTAAGGCGGATCGCGACGACCTCGAATCCAAAGTACTTGAAAGGACCTTCGAGCTCGACGAAACAAGAGTCTTCCAAGAACGCATTCTCGATTCAATCGACGCTGAAATTTGCATTCTTGATCAAGACGGCATGATCTTGTTTGTCAACGAGCGCTGGCGCAATTTCGTTGCGACGAATGCCGGTGACCAACGGTCAACAGAAACCGGCGCGAACTATCTCGATGCTTGCGACCGTGATGACGGACCGCTTGGGAAACAGTCAAAGAACCTCGCCGTTGCACTACGACAAATCGCAGCAGGTCAACTCGATTCCTTCGTCGATGAGTACCCTTGCCACCATGGTGAAACAGAACGCTGGTTCCATGTCCGCGTCAATCGAATCGCGTTGCGAGAAATTAACGCGATCGCGTTGGTTCATGTCGAAGTCACCGAAGCCAAGCTTGCCCAACAGCGTGCTGCATCGCTTGCAAAGCTGGTGCTTGATTCGCCCGACGAAGTGTACATTTTTTCGAAAGAACGATTCAATTTTGTCGAAGTCAATCATGGAGCTTGCAAAAATCTTGGCTATGACCGCGAGACCCTGCTTTCAATGTCTCCGTTCGACATCAAACCCCAACTCAGTGAAAGTGATCTAAGGGAACTGATGGAAGACTTGTTAGCAGGAAAAGTGGAAACGATCAACTTTGAAACAGCTCATCGCCGAAGTGATGGAACGGATTATTGGTGTCGTCTAAATCTTCACTTAAGCGTCCTAGAGAGTGAAGAGGTTGTCGTTGCTTTCGTAACTGACATTTCCGATCGCAAGCGTCTTGAAAGTCAATTGTCACAGGCTCAAAAACTCGAGTCGGTAGGACAACTCGCCGCTGGCGTTGCGCACGAAATCAACACACCGATGCAATGTGTCTTTGGCAATGTCGAGTTTTTGCAAACCAGTTTCGAACGCCTATTGGCTCTTTCCGACCATGTAGTGACACTGCTAGAAAAAAGCGAACTGCAATGGTCCGAGGAACGCAAGACGCTGTCTGAATTGCGAGAAAAATACAAGTACGACTATCTTCGCATTCAAACGCCTGAAGCAATCAAGGAAGCCACCGATGCGTCGTCACGAGTGATCTCAATCATTCGTGCCATGAAAATCATGTCCCATCCGGGCTCAACCCGAAAATCATCGACAGACATTCACGAGATGATCGATCAAGCCTCGATCATCACCCGAAGTCGCTGGAAAAACGTTGCAACGATTGAATTTGACTTCGATGCTGACTTGCATACCGTCGACGTCTTACCCGCTGAAATCAGCCAAGTGTTCATCAATTTGATCGTCAATGCTGCGGATGCTATTGCGGAGAAAATCGGGCCAGAATCTTCTGAACTTGGCAAAATCACGGTTGCGACGCGACTTGAAAGTGATTGGATCCGCATTGCGATCCGTGATTCGGGGACTGGAATTCCCAAATTGCTTCAAGAGAGAATTTTCGATCCGTTCTTTACAACAAAGGAAGTGGGAAAAGGCACTGGCCAAGGGCTGTCCATTAGCCACAACGTGATCGTCAACTGTCACTCCGGGACGATGGACGTCGAGAGCGTTGACGGTGTTGGTACGACGTTCATCATCCGGATACCGAGATTTCCTTTGGAAGACGCGATCCCATCCCAAACCAATCACAACCCAGTTCCGTTGATCACAAATCCTGATTTAAGTGGTCTTCCGACGACATCGACTTCTTACTGAGTTACCTAAATTTTTCGTCTATTCCGCGCAGTGATTTCTTGAAAAGAGACAAGCAATTTCCATCATGAGTAAGCAAATACTATTCGTCGACGACGACCCGTCGCTTCTTAGCACAATGAAGCGTAATCTGGGATGTGACTATACTGTCCACACGGCCGAGGGCGCTGAGATGGCCCTTAAAACCGTTTCGCAACAAGGGCACTTTTCGGTCGTGATCGTTGACATGCAGATGCCAAAGATCAATGGTGTCGAAACCATCAAGCTGTTGCGAGAGCAGATGCCTGATGCGGTGTTCGTCATGTTGACAGGAAATCAAGATGTTACGACTGCGATCAACGCTTTGAACGAGGGTCAGGTGTTTCGGTTTTTAAACAAGCCGTGCAAGACAACCGAAATATCGGCTGTGATTGACGCAGCGCAAAAACAGCACAACCTGTTGATCGCTGAAAAGGAGTTGCTTAGCGGTACGTTTGCTGGGGCGATCAAGCTAATGACGGACGTCATTGAGATGCAAGAGCATCAACCGGTTGATACAGGAAGAATGGCGGCATCGCTTGAGGAACTCGCATCACGGATGTCGATCGAGACCGGATGGGAGGAAAAGGTCGCCGCACGGGTATTCACCCTCGGGATTGCGATGCTAGACACCGATCAAAAGCGAAAGTTCCTTTCGCTGGATCCCACCGACGACGAACATAAGCGATTGTTTGGTTGGATTTGCAAGCAGTCAGCGACGCTCATTTCCCGTTTACCGAGAATGGCCTGGATCGTTGATACGCTAAAGGCCGTACCGGCCGCAGATCGGCTAGAAACAAACGCCGATCGACAAGCAAAGGCAGCCACTCTTCTTCGGATCGTTTTCTATTGGAATTTCCTGACCAATCGAGGCTTATCTGTTGAAGCGACCACTTCTCATATCACAAAGCTGATGCCGAATCTCGGCACGAAGCTTGTTCAGGAAATCCAGTGTCTCAATGACAACCGCGACTCCCATGTCGTTAAGTCCGTTCATGTTTCGAAACTTAGACCGGGAATGATCTGTCAGACCGACATCACTTTGCCGGGCGTTGGAACGGTTGTGAAACGAGGCCTGCCTTTGACCGCCGCAATGGTAGACAACCTCGTCCGCTGCGATGGATCTGACGAGAGAAAGATTCAAGTGATCGAAAATTCGATGGTGGGTGTTTTATAGTTCGACCGTGGAAGACACATTGGTGCGAGCTGTAGGCGTTTGGGTCGCTGAAGTTTCGGTGAATCTAGCTCAACAGAATCGGACTTGTGCCTCTTCCCCATTTACGTCACTGCGTATCTTCGGCTGACGACTCCAATGACTCCACTCGTACCCATCAACACGATCAATCCGAAGGCGGTAAGAGCGCCAACGGCACGCAATCGGCCACCGACTTCGATATTCTTCCAAGCCGTGCGGATCTCGTCTTGCTTGCGACCGGTAAATCGAATCTCGACGGCCGCTTCGTATTTGGTCGCCGCACCCTGAGTGACCGTGCCGACATATTGACGGGCGATCAGGTCCGATTCGAATTCTTCATCACTGGGATCATAGAAATCGAACGCGCCGCCGGCCTCCACCAATCGATTCACGTAGGCAGACACGGCCGCCCGTTTCATCCAACTGAGTTCTTCCAACGATTCTTCGGCGGTGTCCCATGGCATCGACACCACAATGACTCGATGCTCGTCGGGCAACGGTTTTTCGTCGATCCATTTCGGTCGGTCCTCGGGATACTCGACGTGATCAAGGGGAGCGACAGACAGTTCCGACGTCACCGGACTTCCGGAAACGGCAGCGGGTGATGATTTTTCCGACGACCAGGCCGAAGACACCATGATCAGCAGAATCCAAGTGGATCCGCCCCAAATGATGGCCGGGCGAAGTGATAACTTTGCGTTCATGCCAGGCTCCTAGATTGATTTTTGCTCGATGCAACCGGTGGTGTCGCGGTGGTGGTGGTCGGCGTCGGTTGTCTTTGATTCACCCAAGGCGCCGACATCTGGACGGCGATCGCGATCCCACCGGCAACCAACATGCCCATCGGTTGCGGGATCGGAAGCACTTGATGAACGCCCCATTCGGCGACCACCGCAACGGCAACCGCCCAGACACTCAAGCGCGTCCGCCGCAACGGATCGACCGGTTTCCACCAACGCAGTACCGCGAACAGCAATGCGTAGTGGGCCATCATGGCCGACCCCATGGGGATTCCGCCATCGGTATAGAACGCTTGGGGCAAAGCCGACGCATCAATGTCTCGCATCAGCCCCACATCCAACGGCAGCATTAGGAATTGATGCATCGCAAACGCTCCCGCGCCGACGCCGCCACCGATTCCGGCTAGGGCGATGCGGCGAGGCAACCCTTCCCCATCTTCGCGTTCCCAAAGCTTGCCAAGTCCCAAAATTGCGAACGAAGCCATCAAGACCACGATCGCCATCCACTGGTACGGGGCGATGGTCATCGCAGTGACCGGACCGCTGCGAAGTCCCACAACGCCTGCAACGGCACCCAGCACCACAGCTGTCATGATCGCGGCGATCCAAGACGTGTTCAATTCAGCGACGCGGTGGATCGAGTGTTTTGCCCGCAGTCCGCTGCGCAAAAATTGTCGTCGTTGTGATCGCGTCATCGGACGCACCGCTGCACCGGAGCTTGTCGCCAATGCCTGAGCCTGGGCGTACGACGGTTGTTGGCGAACGTGCAACACCATTTGCCGAACGATGTAGTACGGAACATAAAAGACGGCAACCACGGACATCAGCGGCAACAGCCAAGACGTATTGACCAACAAGATGAAACCGGCGACCAAGACGAGCGCTGCTTTCGAGCCGGGCGATCGATCTAGCGTTCGCCACCACAAGTTCAGATCATTCAGGCTGTGTCGGATCGCGCGGGCGAGCGGTTCGTCACTAACTTCACTAGGCGATGCGTCGCTTTGGGGCGAATCACTGGAGGACGACGACACCAGTGTTGCCATCACAGGCGAAGCATCCGACGAAAACATGCCGGCCAGCGGTGTCGAAGCGTAGGAACCTTGGTCGGTCGAAACGCCGAGCGACGACATCATTTCGGGCACGCTATGGAATCGGTTGCCTGGATCTTTTTCCAAACACTTGGCGATCGTTGATCGATAGGGTTCGGCGATCGACGAAAGATCCGGCATCGCCGTCATGTGCTTGACGATAATTTCTTGACAGCTTTCACCGTCAAACGGAACTCGGCCCGTCAATAGTTCGTAAAGCACCACACCCATCGCGTAGATATCGATCTCGCGACCGTACTGGCCACGTCCGATCTCCGGCGCCATGTAGTGAAAGGTGCCGACGCTTTCGGTGTGTCCGCCACGATGCGACGTCGAAATGAACTTGCTCAGCCCATAGTCGCCGATTTTGACGATGCCGCTGTCATCGAAAACATTGCCTGGTTTCAAGTCGCGGTGCACCAAGCCGGCCGAGTGCAGATGTTCGACGCCGCTAGCGATCGCGGTGAACCAACGATTGACTTCTTCCGTTGCCAGACCGTCGGGTGAATCGTCGAGTACTTCGCGAAGGTTCGGTCCGGCCACGTACTCCATCACGACCCACCACTGATTTTGGTCGTCTGGGCAAATGTCGTACAAGGACACGAGGTGGGGGTGCTTCAAATTCAAGCAGTGCGAAACACCCCGAAGCTCGACTTCAAGGTTCCGCTGGATTCGCTTCAGTGCCACCTCTTTGCCGGCATCAGTGACTGCGAAATAGACCTCACCAAATCCGCCAACACCGATCCCACGACGAATCGTGTATCGCGGCAATGGCGTCGATCCTGGTGAATAGGCGAAGTTCATTTGTCGTGGAAGAATAGGTTGAGAAGCACGTGTCTCCGCGAGCCGTGAAAAATCGGCTGGGGGTACGGCTGGCGATACTTGGCTGCCGTTTTCGCCCAACACGAACGATCCCGAATTGGATGGCGGGAGTGACGCGTTGCCATTGATGCCGACCCTCAGTTTATCGAAAAGGCGTGACATGACGCGTTTTTTCCCTGAATAAGAATCGGAACTTGGTTTGGAGCTAGCGAATTTCGGCGATCCCGCGGCCACAGGATCTATGGCCTGAGCCCTTGGACACCAGGGCGCGCGAAAAACTCTCTTCCACGCATTTTCGGCCTCAACCAGCTTGTTCATCGGTGCGTTCATGCCGGCTCCAGCGTCATCGTGATCGATCCCAGCGATACCGGTTGCCCGGTCGCCATTTCTTGAAAATGCCCACCCAATCCGAATTTCACCGACCATTGTCCCGATCGGAAAACCATCACTGCAACATCGGTGGCTTCTCGATGCCGAAGATGACACTCGCGTCCGTTGCCGATCACGATGGTTTGGTCGACCAGCACAACGCCGTCAACGTGCTCGTCAAATCGGTGCGGCGGAGCGATCGACAACACGGCCGTCGATGACAGCGGGCTATTGGCCTGCAATTGGACCTTCGCAGTCCCGTCCACGCCAAGAGTTTGCCCCGAACTTACCAATACGGCCGACGACTCAGGCGCGTCGGTCGCGCGGGATGTCTCTGTCCAAAAATAGTCGCCCGCACGGCGGCAGATCGTTCCGGCATGACGAGGCCAATCGGCGAAGACGCCGACGTCGACTTGCCTACCCGATGCGTCGGATTTTGCCAGTGTCGGCTGAACGGCATCGGCCCGGCCGAGCGATAACTGATCACCAATCAACAACAAAAAACCACCGCATCCATCAATCCACAACCGCCAACGTAAAGCTGCGGCAGGGTTCTTTGGAAAGGTGGTTGGAAGGGACACGAGAACATTCCCGTCGTCGAAGGGAGAAAGAAAAAACGCGTCAGGCCTCTCAGCCTGACGCAAAACCGTCGCTTGTCGAACCGCTTCCGTCACATCTTGCAAGCTAGTTCAACTGAATCGATACCAGTGCTCTGGCGTTGTCCTTGGCTGGCGATTCGAAGTAGGTGGAAATTTCATCCAACAAGTCCGCTTCGCTTGGTTGATCCAAGTCGATTTCGCCAAAGTACTCGACATCGACATGCATCGTTTCTTCTTCGACGTCGATGCGCGATGCAATATCGTTCAGCAGTTCACGAGTGTGCGAAAGCTGGCTGTCATCCAAGTTGAACTGGCTAGTCGTTTGTGCGACTCGCAAGGCGCCCAATCGAGCCTGCAAATTCTCGACTTCGACTTCCAATTGCCGCTTCGCACCCAACATCGCATCCATTCGCTCGTGTGCGGCGCTCAATGAACCCTCTCTCGCGGACAACATTTGTTCCAGCTTGTCGGCGGTGGCTTCGCGAGTCTTGAAGCGTTTGAATCGGTTGCCCAAATCGCTTTTGACTTGAACCGAAGTGTAGGTTCGGCCGGCATAGGTATAGGCCGTGCTGTCGCTGCGAAGATCTTCGCTCAAACGCTCGATCTCGCTTTGGCCTTTCGCCAAACGGTCACGAGTTTCTTGCAGCTGTTCTTCCAACCGGGCAACCTGAATCTTCTCGAGTGCGATTCGCTTGGCGTTCTCTTTGATCTCGGGTTCAAGATCAGCGATCATTTGGCGTGCCCGTTTCAGTTCCCATTCCAACGGCACCGCGTCATTGGCCGAACTGCGAAGCCAGTTCACGCCACAACGAGCGTAACTGAAGACGGGTTTGCCCAGCGTGACGCTCGACAAAAGCGCCAACGCCGATCCGGCAAGAATCATTTTCTTAAACATGGGTCTTCCCTCAGGAAAGTTTCTTTCGATGTGGTCGAGCCGGTCCAGGCAACGTGCCTGGTTTCGCTCGACCGATTGAGCGTCACAACCCATGATTCGCGTCCCTCGCCCCGTTCTTGGCTCAAGCTGAAATATTTTTCCGAATCAACCTGACAAATCGTTGGGATGCCGCTAAAGAACGTTCATTTGATGCAATTTCGTGCGATTGCGGCCAAAAACTCACCTCAACCGTCGCGGACCACTCAACGGAGATCATGTTGACGCCAAAGGAAGAATTGCCGACAACAACTTGACATTTACGGCATATAATTACACTGAGGGACAGGAAATGGCCGATATGGTCTGACAGTGCCTGCCGAGTTGGCAATTCGCGACACCTGTGAATCAAATTTGCAACATTCCCGCGCAGCAGAACTCCGTAACCTAAATTACTTAAACCCTTGACCAATTGTGACTTATGGCATGTGCGGCGAGTTCCTAGGAGCTTCCGGCACATTGCTTGCTGTGAACTTGAGTTACCGTTTGCGGCTCTTATGAACAGAGTCGTGCGGCGGTGCGAGCCGATTCCCCCGCACGGGTTTGGTTTGTTTCCCTAATCGCAATGGATTGCCAAGTAACGGAGCCTCATCCGATGACCACATCAAGCGACAACACCGCCGACCCGCTCCCCAACCCAGATTCAAAGCTGGCACTTGCCGGTGAACACTGGTACGAAATGACGGCCACGCTCGCGCCGGAAGCGACTCAGGCGTTTGCGGCTTGGATGGGCGAAGACATCGACCGTTTGACGGAAGAACTTTCCCACTTCGCATCGGCTCGGTCCGTTTTGAAGAGCATCCACCGCTAACAGGCTCTTAGGCGTTCACCTCGGATGACCCGTCGCGTGATTGCCGACGGGTCATTTTTCGTCTGCAGGACTCGAACCTGCCCCCTCCTTGGCCTGGACATGGCTTAAAATCAGGGAATCAAGCGACACCGGTCGCATGGTTCGCCCTGGGGAAATTGCCATGAGTTCATCGCCCGTCTTTCTGAACCCAGAGGATGACAAAGAAATGGAGGCCGCCTGGAAACAGGCTCGGCAATCGTTTCGTTTCTTCTGGCGAGAACTAGCTTGGGAGTATCGACGGATCATTCCGGGACTTGACGTGGCCTGTGTCAAAGTTGCCTTTCGCGATCCACCCGGCCAGACGCCCAGTGACGCACCATCCGTCGAGCACATGTGGATCAATGACGTCCAGTTTGATGGTGATCTGGTAACCGGCACCCTGATCAATTCACCAAACTGGTTGAAGTCCGTCGCCGAAGGGGATGCCATCGCGGTCAAACCGAGCCAAGTTTCAGATTGGATGTACGCGATACACAGCATCGCCTACGGCGGACATACGGTGAACCTGATGCGTCGTCGAATGAAGTCGGGTGAGCGAAAAGAACACGACTCGGCGTGGGGTTTGGATTTCGGCGACCCCGAGATGCTGCGTCTGGTGCCGCCTGATTATATCGGCCAGCCCGCGTTAAAGACGGGTTTCATCCAACGCATCTTCGGCAGCAAACAGGTCACCCAAACCGTCGCCGAGGTTGGCAAACACGAACACCCCATGTCAGAAAACATGGGATCGTCCTTCGATCAATCGCTTACCGAAGATCCAAGCCTGGTGACCTTTGCCGACGACCGAGGCTTCACGTTTCTGCATCAACTCTCACTCGCCGGCAGTCAAAAAGGCGTCGCCGTCATGCTGCGTCACGGCGCCGATCCGAACGCAGTTGCCAACAATACCATGACGCCCCTTCGTCTAGCAAAATCGCTGGGCTGGAAACGAGTGGTCAACGAATTGGAAGCTGCCGGAGCAACGGGCTAAGTGCCCGTCTTTGACTTCGCACACAGCTCCGCCAATCCTGGCAAATACGATTCGTATTCGGGTTTCGCGGCGACGTTCACGGTTGCACCTGGATCGTTGTCGAAATCGATCAACTCGATCGCGTCCAACTCGCCGGTTTTCATGTTTCGCCACTCGGTGTAGCGGAATCGTTCGGTTCGGATGCTGGTTCCCCGCATCGAACCGACGCCGGGTTGATTTCGAAGGTATTGGCTGAACGCGGCCGGTTTGATGGTCGCCGACGGATCCACCAAGATCGGCGTTAGACTCTTCCCTTGACAGTGGGATGGTACTTCCAGTCCTGTCATCTCGCAAAGCGTCGGAAAGACGTCCACAAACTCGGCCATCGAACGCGTTGATCGATTCGGATCCAATCCCGGTGCCGACACGATCAACGGCACACGGGTCGCGATCTCGTAATTGGTGTGTTTGCACCAATCGCCGAAATCGCCGACGTACCAACCGTGGTCACCCCACAGAATCACAATCGTCTTTTCTCGCTGCCCCGAACGCTCCAGTGCATCGAGTAGTTTTCCGACTTGCGCATCGGTGAAGCTGACCGCGGCTCGGTATCCGTGTATCAGTTCGCGAGTCTTGTCGTCGTCCAGAAATTCGACATTCTTGGGGATGTCGGGATAATTCTTCAGTTCGCCCCAGGTCGAGTTTCCGTACGGCACGCCGTCGACGACATCTTTGCGAGGGGGAATCTCGATCGACGATCGGTCATACAAATCCCAGTACTTCGCCGGCGCATTGAACGGCAAATGAGGCTTGATGAAACCGACGGCAAAGAAGAACGGTTTGTCGTGATCGGCGAATCGTTCGATCACCTTAGCGGCGCGTTCGGCAATGTGACCATCGACATAGCGTTCGTCGGCTACATCGCCACCATTTTCGATCGACGGGCCTGCCTTGGGCTGGACTTTCTGGTTATTGGTCTTTTGGGGTTGGGGAACATCGTCGGAATAGTCCTTTAAGTACGAGTGTCCCTTGCCGCGCTGCTGGGGTGCCCAGTCGCTGGCATTCAACGTCCAAGATTCCGCGTCGTCTTTGGGGCTGTGATAGACCTTTCCGAAAAAGGTCGTTTCGTAACCGTTTTGCTTGAAATGTTGGGGCAACGTCAACACATCGGGCATTTTGGATCGAAGCAACGTGCTGAAGTTCCAGCACCCTGTCGTTTCCGGACGACATCCGCTCAATAAACTCGCTCGCGACGCACCGCAAACGGCAACCTGGCAATACGCCCGATCGAATCGAACTCCCTGGCGCGCCAGACGATCGATGTTGGGACTGTGGATGTAGGGGGCTTCGTAACACGCAAGTTCTGGACGTAAATCGTCGACTGCGATCATCAAGACGTTCAGCCGGTCATCGGCGGTTGCGGTGACAGTGAGCAAAAGAAGTGCTGAAAGAAACGAACTCGGTTTCGAAATTTGAGTCAAACTAGATTTCATAGCGACGGTCCTTCGACAAGGTGTTCGAGGTGCGGAGCGACGATGATAGCTCAACGTGACGACGATTGCCTCTTCATATGAAATCGCCGCAGCATACAAACGCGGTCCGTCCAAAGGGTGCTGCCGACACAGGCCGTCCGCTTCCGACGAACTATCCATAAATAAAGGAGGCCGTTCATTCTGAACGGCCTCCTTCGTTAATTCACGCGTTCGTCAACGCAATTCAGGGTGTCAGAAACGACGCCTACTTACCGTAGGGATCCGCTGCCTCTTGTTCTAACATCGCTCCGTAATCTTCCATCTCTTGAGTCGCATCTACGGGTTGGATGATCACTTCGTTTTCTTCTGTTCCGCATCCGACAAGGGTCAAAACCAATGCGAAAGCAGGAACGATCGTCAGGAAGCGAAGGAAGTCTTTGGTTGTTTTCATAGTTTAAATGCTCGTGACCAGGTTCACAAAGTCGGGAAGTAGGAGAGAGAGGATGTTATCAAAAAATCAGAGCGGCTTCGCTCGAAAGTGAAGCCGCTCTGATCGGATTAGTCACCGAAGTCGAAAACTTCGCCAGACTCTAATTCGTGTCCAAGGACTTCGTCTCTTTACTGGCTCTGGTACCAAGAGCACCCCAAAGACCGAACGGACTTTCGGCGCCCGCATTGCCAGGATTGTGGTCCTTGTAAACGGTGTGGGCACGAGAATCACCTGCCTCAATCGAGTCGGTGATGAATTGCACCGCACCGTCAGCCATCAACACGTGAACACCACCTTGGTGCCGTGAACTTGGCGGGTACATGCCCCAAGAGCTATCATTTGCAACACGGGCGACACATTCACT
Organism: Rubripirellula tenax; assembly: GCF_007860125.1. Taxonomy (NCBI): domain Bacteria; kingdom Pseudomonadati; phylum Planctomycetota; class Planctomycetia; order Pirellulales; family Pirellulaceae; genus Rubripirellula; species Rubripirellula tenax. The sequence continues at coordinate 387,398 of NZ_SJPW01000002.1, read as the reverse complement.
GTTGGGTGGAAGAATGGTATTCATCCCCGAGTGGTGCATTTCACCGTCGGCCCAGTGATAACCACGTGCCCAACTGGCTCGTGCTCCGTCACCCGCGGCATTGTCGACTACCAAGTTTTCGCCGGGCAACCAAAAGGTAGGACGCAGTGGGTCCATCTTGTTGTTGTCCTTTGCCCAAGAAGGATTGTCACGCAAAGGACCGGATCCCGGACCATCGATCGGCGACGTACGAATGTCGCGGTCACCCAAGTCGGTTGCAATTTCGCCAGCGGCGATTGTGTTGGACAGTCCGTCTAGAATGTCGCGGAATCTCATGTATTCACGAGCAACGAAGACACCACGGCCGGCAACGCGAATTTGCTCGGCTCGAGCGCTTTGAACCACCATGGGATTGGATCCACCCCAAGCACCGACTTCGCCATACTCAACGGCATCACCTTGGCACGCCGCGTAATTGGTTCGGCCGAGTGCCGGCAGTCCCCTACCCGGATCGCTTGGGCATCGCAGTGCCGGCAATTCGGTAATCCAGGGAATGTAATCACCGCGCCAAGGTTGGGGGCCCATTGGCGGCCAAGGACCCGCGCCACGCAGCGAACCATCCGGCAGGATCGCCAGTGGGTTAACGATTTGCTCCCACACCGCTTGCTGTTCGATGAACGGCAGGATTTGAGGAAGCCAACCCAAACGCAGTTGATTCCCGCCTTGGTTTCCACCGACGGCATTGTTGGTGCCCCCCTTCTGGGCTGGAAGCTTTTTATAAGCCGAGTGGTAGTTGTGGAGCGCGAGCCCAATTTGCTTGAAATTGTTGCTACAGCTCATTCGACGGGCGGCTTCTCGAGCCGCCTGCACCGCTGGCAACAGCAGCCCGACAAGGACTCCGATGATCGCGATGACGACTAGCAATTCCACCAAAGTGAAACCGCGACTTTGAGATCTCTTCATCTTCTTAACTTCTCCAAAAGAACAATAAAAACGCGACGTCGTACCTGCAGCCTGCTGCTGCGGTTGAAAATACGCCACACGCTGCCATGATACGTAGGTGATGATGCTTTTAAACCCGGGCCTCAAATTTAATCTACGAAAATTTCCAAAAAACCGAAGATTCAAGGGTACTATCGCCCGTTTCCGGAAACTTTAGGAACCGTTTGCAGACGACACAGTCAAATCGACGGGGTTTCGGCCAATCAACGGAGCAATCACTCGAGCGATGTGCTTGGCGATGATGGCGTTTCCTTCGGCGCTGGGGTGGACACCATCGGCGCTCATCCAGCTAGGTTCGCCGCGGAGTATCTGTTGCAGGTCGACAAGCGTAACGTCGTGCTTGGCGACGACTCGAATCGCTGCTTGTTGGTATGCGCTCACCAGAACTGGTAGTCCTCCCGCGGCATCGTAGAGTTCTCGCGGGTGCCGCTTGAAAAAGGCTTCTTCGCGAATCGGCGGCAACGTACACAGCACGACTTCGGCATCTTGCTTTCGACACGCGTCGATGATGGCTTCCAGGTTCTTTTCGTACTGCTGTGGCGGGACATGTTTCGTCGCATCGACTCGCAAATCGTTCGTGCCGAAAAACACGACCACTGCATCCGGATTCTTGCTCAAGACATCGGCTTGCATTCGACGCAGTCCCTCGCCCGACGTGTTTCCGGCTACGCCCGCGTTGGTGGTTTCGACATCCAGCATTTGCCCCAAAATAGACGGATATCCTCGCTTAGTGATGCTGTCACCAAAACAAACCACCATCCAACGCGAAGACGGATCCGCCGTTTCCCCAGCGTCGTCCACAAATGCCGTCGTCGCCGTCACAACAACGATGGTGGCAAAAATTCCGAGTCTCGAAGTCTGCCAAATCATGATCGATACCGTCGTTTCCTCACCGGTGACTTCCGGATCCGCGAAATGGATGGTGCCAGATCTAGCAGCTCAACGAAACCATGTGAAGATTGCTTTCGGTGTCGGGGATCGTCCCGGATCGTCCGATCGTCGATGGGAATCAGTCACCCATGAACATCTCACCGAGTCCGCCGAGCACGGACCCTTCGCCCTTGCGCGATCCACCGCCGATGCCGGGCATGCTGCTGGCGACTCGTCCGGCCAAGCGGCTGAACGGCAACGATTGCAACCACACCGGACCGGGACCGGTGACCGTGGCCAAGAACAGTCCTTCGCCGCCAAAGAACGCGTTCTTCAGCCCGCCGACAAACTGGATGTCGTAGTTGATCGACGGGCCCAGCGCCATGATGCACCCGGTGTCGACTCGCAATTGTTCGCCCTGGTTCAATTCGCGGTACATCATGGTGCCGCCGGCGTGGACGATCGCGATTCCGTCACCCTTGAGTCGCTGCATGATGAAGCCTTCGCCGCCGAATAGCCCGGCGCCGATCTTCTTCTGAAATGCGATATCGATTTTGATGCCGCGAGCGCCGCAAAGAAACGCGTCCTTCTGGCAAATGATCTCGCCACCGAGTTGGTCCAAGTGCATCGGGATCATCCGACCCGGGTAGGGCGAACCGAACGCGACCTTTGCTTGGCGTGGGCCCATGTTGGTGAAGGTCGTCATGAACAAGGACTCGCCCGTCAGCACGCGCTTGCCGGCTGACATCGCTTTGCTTAAGAAGCCCTTGTCTTGCTGTGACGGATCGCCAAGCACCGTCGCCATTTCGATACCGGCGGTCATATACATCAGTGCACCGGCTTCGGCGATCGTCTGCTCGCCCGGGTCCAACGTGATTTCGACATACTGTGCCTCGTGACCAAAGATCTCGTAGTCGATTTCGTCGGCGTTTCGGGCTCGCCCGTCATTGGATTGGCCGCCCCGCATCGACACCTGGGCGGTCGCGATCTCGTTGTTGCCCGCCATGAAGTCGTTGTCACCGTCGGCAGCGGAATTGGCCATCGGCGCTGACGACTCTGCCACGCGACCCGTGATCGGCTGCATCGCAAAGGGTTCGTCGGATTCGTCCGATCCGGGGATGCCGAAATTGCTGCCGCACGCTTTGCAAACCACCTTGCGGCCGATCATCGAGGCTTCGCCACGGTACTGTTTTCCGCACTGGGGACAATTGAAAAGCATCGACAAGACCTCGAAATTCGTTTTTTGGGGGGAATGTACAGCGGCGATCGGCACCGATGGCGGCCGTCCAATTTACCCAGGCCGAATCGGTCACGCCCTGGGGCGCTCGATCGAAGAAAATCATTGGGACGATGGAAACTCTACCGTCACAGAGGGTAAACTGTGGGGATCAGATAAGCCTCACTTGGCTTTTTGCCCGCCTCGATGCCCCACCGACATTCCCGATTTTAAGGCTTTTAACCTTGTCCGACAGCAAACAACAACGGCGCCAGTTCTTAAAGACGACGGCCATTGCCGGGACCGCCGCATCGGTCCCCTACTTCACTTCCGGTTCCAAAGCTTCGGCCCAAGAAACGAAGTCCGATGATAATCGCATGACAATCGGCGTGATCGGTTCGGGCGGTATGGCCAGCGGAAATATGAACGCGGCCAAGAAGTGGGTCGAAGTCGTTGCGATCGCCGATGTCGACAAAGGCCGCGCCGACAAGTTCAACAAACAATTCTCCGACGGCAATGCGGACGTCTACGAAGACTACCGCGAAATTCTTGAGCGCGACGACATCGACGTGATCCATGTCGCGACGCCAGATCACTGGCACACCAAACCGCTCATCGAAGCGATGTTGGCCGGCAAGGATGTGTACTGCGAAAAGCCGCTGACGTTGACCATCGACGAAGGCAAACTGATCCGCAAAGTTCAAAAAGAAACGGGCCGCGTCGTTCAAGTTGGAACGCAGCAACGAAGCACGTTCAACCTATTCGTCAAAGCGATGGCAATTGTCAACGAAGGTCGCGTGGGTAAGATCCAACGCGTCCAAGCTGCGATTGGCGGCGCGCCCTCGTGCGATCCGATCCCGGTTGCCGAAGTCCCCGAAGGACTGAACTGGGATCGCTGGCTCGGCCCGGTACCAAGTGTCGCCTATCGACACACCGCGGCCGGTGACAAGAAGGGACGCGGAAACACGAATTGTCATTACGAGTTCCGTTGGTGGTACGAGTACTCGGGTGGCAAGTTGACCGACTGGGGCGCTCACCACGTCGACATCTGCAACTGGGCGCTCAAGCTGAACGGCCAGACCGAAGGTCCAACGTCGATCAGCGGAACTGCAAAGCACCCGGTTGAGTTCAAAAACGGTATGCCGGTCGAAAACGATCGTTACAACACCGCAACCAACTTCTTGTTCAACGTCGCTTACCCAGGCGGCACCGAAATGGTGATTCGCAATGACACCGACAACGGCGTCTTGATCGAAGGCGACAAGGGCAAGATCTTTGTGAACCGCGGCAAGCTGGTCGGCAGCCCCGTGGATGATTTGAAGAACAACCCGCTTCCCGATGACGCGATCAGCAAGGTGTATCGCGGCATGCCGATGGAGCACAACGAACGGGCTCAGCACTGGGCCAACTTCCTGCACTGTGTCAAGACGCGCGAGACACCGATCAGCGACGTACACACTCACATGGAAATGTTGAACGTGTGTCACCTCGCGGGCATCTCGGCAAGACTTGGCCGTGACTTGAAGTGGGACAACGCCACCGAGCAAATCATCGGCGACGAAGAAGCCAACGCGATGCTGGCCCGTCCGTACCGCGAAGGTTACGAAATCGAAATGCGTCAACCGGCGCTAAGCTAAGCGATCGCGTCGTTCGGGATACTTGAGAATCAATCTCGCACGGTGTTGCCGTGCGAGATTTTTTTGACCATTCGCTGAGTCACGATCACTCGAAGATCGCCTGCACGTCTTTGGCCCACGATTCCCATTCGTCGGCCGCGTCTTCGAAAGGTGCCCGCATCCATCGAATCGGATTCTCGGGCAAGACCCGCGGCGGAAACTTGCTGCCGCGGCTGATGGGAAGCTGGCTGCTGTCGCCCATCGCCAAACGGTCTTCGGTTTCGGGCGTCACCAAGTAGTCGGCAAGTTTGCCGGCGGCGATCGGGTGCGGTGCGTCTTTTAAGATCGCGATCGTGTTGGGAATCCGAAGCGTGCCAGGTTCGTCGGATGCTTGATCGGGGTAGACGATCGCGACGGGAAAATGCTGATCCTTTTCGATGATCGCGTCGTCGGTGTCGGTCAAACCCCAAGCGACGGTGCCGGCCGATACCGCCAGTGCCACTTGTTTGTTGCCCGATAAGATCTTGGCGTTCGCCGCAATCGCGCGAAGCTGGCCCAGCGTCGCGTCGCGTCCATTGATTTCGCGAAGCACCGCAAAATGTGTCGCCGTGGTTCCGAACAAAGGCCGAGCCATCGCGCAGTTGCCCGCCCATTTCGGATCGGCAAGTTCGGCAACCGAAGTCGGATACGTCGACGGGTCCGGCAACAATTTGGTGTTGACGACAAGAACGCGAGCTCGCGCCGCGAAACCGCACCACGTCCCGTCGGTGGACATCATGTCGCGAGGATATCCGCCGTCGACGTTCCAATCATGACGCGCCAACAACCCCAGCTTCTGTAGCCGAACCGTGTGCATGATCTCGTTATTCCAAAACAAGTCACAGGTCGGCGATGGTTGTTCTGCGATGATCTGATTGACCAAACCGACGGTCTTGGTCGACTCAACGTCAAACTTGGAAATCACACCGGTATCGTGATCGGTCGTCCGCTCGAATGCGTCCAGAATCGGCATCGCGAATTCTTGATCGAGAGCCGAATAGACGACGACGTCGCTTTCCGCTTTGGGGACACAGCCCGCCAACGCGACGACGCTCGCCAACCCGATCAAGCGAAAGAAGTTAGAATGATGGAATGAATCGAACATGGATCTTTGCAGTCTTGATTTGCGGATGGTGCTGGACCGGCGCACCGATGTTCGCAGCCGAATTGGTTCGCGTCGACGGTCGTTTCATCGAGTTGACCACCGACTTGGAATCGCGTGACGAAGCCGACGCCTTGGTGGCTTCGTTCGACGCCGCCGTGGATCAGTGGACATCGTTTTGGAATCTGTCATCCGATTCGGTGGCCGATTGGAAGGTTTCCGCGATGGTGATGCGTGACAAATCGCACTTCGCCGCGGAAGGTCTGATCCCCGATCACGTCCCCGATTTCCCGTACGGGTACGCCTATAACGATTCGGTTTGGGTGATGGCTCAACCGAGCCAGTATTACACACGGCATCTGTTGTTGCACGAAGGCGTCCACTCGTTAGCGTTTCACTGTTTCGACGGAGCCGGACCGACGTGGTTCATGGAAGGCACCGCCGAACTGTTGGCAACCCACACCGGCGACGGCAAATTGATTCGAACCATCACCGTTCCCACCGACCGCGACGACGTACCGTATTGGGGACGATTCAAGAAATTGAACCAAGTACGGACCGATGGCAGCGTCCCACCCATCGAAACGGTGATGGCGTATCCGCCAACGTTGTCGGGCGATGTCGAGACCTATACCCTTAGTTGGGCTGCAGCATCGTTGTTCGCCGGCTACCCCGAATATCGCGAGACGTTCGAGTCCGCGGTTCAAAGCGGCCGCGATTCGGGCCCAACTTTTAATCGTCAGTTTTATTCTCGTTTGTCGAAAACTTGGCCCATCGTGGCAGCCCGTTGGCGCATCTTGGCGAACGATTTCGATTTCGGTTTCGATTGGGAACAACAACGGCTTTCGATTTCCACGTCCGATCCATTGTGGGATGGCAAACCGATCAAGTTTTCGGTTCGCTCCGACGTCGGTTGGCAGTCGCCGGGAATTCGCATCCCCGCGGGTGCCAGTGTGAAAATAGAAGCGACCGGACAAGTTACCTTGGCCGACGAACCGAAGCCCTGGATCAGCGAGCCGCCCGGGGTCACGATCGACTACGTCGGTGGACGTCCGCTGGGTCAATTGATCGCGTGTGTACTTCCGAACCAAACGCCTCGCGAAGGGAACCTGCCGCCGTTAATGGTCCAAACGGTTGGCAACGATTCAGTCATCGAAGTTGAAAGCCACAGTTGGTTGCTGTTCAAAGTCAACGACGCCGTCGGCGATCTCGGGAACAACCGCGGTACCTACGAACTCACGATCTTGTCGCCACCACGATGAAACCGCCCGCGACGCCGCCTCGGCCCAGAATGCGATCCGCTTCGATCGACAACCGCAAGCAACGATCAACCGACCAGCCGCTGGAGCTTAAATCTCGCACCAACTCGGTTCGCGAAAATCGGTGCATGAACATGCCGCTTAAACCACGATACGCATACGTCGAATCACCAAACTCGTAGTGCTTTTTTTGGATCGATCGCAATCTCGAACGGATCAGCGATCCATATCCGCCCGGTTCGCACATCGCCGCCCATCGGTTGTGCACGTGGATCACGAACTTGCCGCCCGGCCGAACAATTCGGGCAATGTGCCGAAGGAATGTTCGCCGATTCGATCGCCCTTGAATCATGCCCATCGTTGCAAACAAGCACACCGCATGATCGGCCGCTCCGTCCGCGATGCCACCCAGATCGACCAAGTTGGCTTTCACCGGATAGACCGACCCCGGCGATGACTCGGCCGCGTACTTTTCGGCTGCGATTTTGTGGACCAGAACGTTCAGCATCGGCTCACTCAAGTCGATTCCGATCACGTCATAGCCGCGTCGGGCCAGCGGCAAAGCCGTCCTGCCGGTGCCACATCCGAGATCCAGGACCATTTCCCGGCGCGAATCCGCTTCTTCCACGCCCGGAAACTCATTTAAGAGAATTTCGGCGTCTACCTGGCAAACCGCTGCATCTTCCACAAACGCGTCATAGTGGTCCGCGATCGACCGTTGATGGACGTATTGCCAAGTTCCCGGGGCGACACCGGGGGGGCGGCTCCACAATGGAGGCGTACTTGATGGCGGGGGCTGTTTCACTTTTCGTGTCGCTTCCTATAATTCGCGGCTAAAGAATCTTTGGTGGGCCGTTCGCCGTCCTAAGAAAGATCGTTCCTCGAACACAATCAGAATAAGGTAACGCACACATGATTAAGGTCGGCATCAACGGATTTGGTCGGATCGGACGTATGGTCTTCCGCGCTTCGGTCAATCGTACCGATATCGATGTTGTGGCAATCAATGACTTGCTCGACGTCGACTACCTGGTCTACATGCTCAAGTACGACTCGGTCCACGGCCCATTCGAAGGCGAAGTTTCGCACAAAGATGGCAACCTGATCGTTAACGGCAAGACGATTCGCGTCACCGCTGAAACCGATCCAACCAAGTTGGCTTGGGGAGCCGTCGGCGCCGACATCGTTGTCGAATCGACCGGCATCTTCTTGACCGGCGAATCGGCTCAAGGCCACATCGACGCCGGTGCAAAGAAAGTCGTCATGTCGGCACCGTCGAAGGACGACACCCCGATGTTCGTCATGGGAGTCAATTGCGACTCGTATGCCGGCCAAGCCATCGTCAGCAACGCTTCGTGCACCACCAACTGCTTGGCACCGCTTGCCAAAGTGTTGAACGACAACTTCGGCATCAAGCGTGGTTTGATGACGACCGTTCACGCGGCAACCGCAACGCAAAAGACCGTTGACGGACCGTCGAAGAAGGATTGGCGCGGCGGACGCGGCATTCTGGAAAACATCATTCCGTCCAGCACCGGTGCCGCCAAGGCCGTCGGGAAGGTCATTCCCGAACTCAACGGCAAGTTGACCGGCATGGCTTTCCGCGTCCCAACCTCGGACGTTTCGGTGGTCGACTTGACCGTCGAACTGGAAAAGGAAGCCACCTACGCCGACATCTGTGCGGCGATGAAGAAAGCTTCGGAAGGCCCGCTCAAGGGCATCATGGGTTACACCGAAGACTTGGTCGTCTCGACCGACTTCCGTGGCGACGCTCGCACTTCGATCTTCGACGCCAACGCCGGCATCCAATTGGACAAGACATTCGTCAAGGTCGTGTCGTGGTACGACAACGAATGGGGATACAGCAACAAGGTCCTGGACCTAGTCGCCAAGATCGCATAATTCGATCGCATAGCGAATTCAAAAGACGAAAGGGTTCGGCATTCTTGCCGAACCCTTTTTTCGTTTTACGGTTGCAATTGCTTTGGCCGCAGAACGCTTATCCCGGGCCACAGGTCACCACGACCTGTGCTGTCAATCGGATCTGACGCCCTATTCGTCTCCGGACGTTTCGTCTTCGGATTCATTTTCGTCGTCCGAATTCGAATCACGATCATCGTTCATCTCGGCACCGTCTTCATCACCGTCACCGACTAACTGGGTCGCTGGTGATGTCGATGCCGTCACGATTTGCTCGGTTTCTTCGGACACTTCTTCGGCGGGAACTCGAACGACGGCGATCAAGCTGTCACCATCGTCAACGCTCATGATTCGGACGCCTTGCGTGTTACGACCAATGACGCTGATGTCGGAAGCCTCGATCCGTTGGATCTTGCCCTTCGCCGTCATCATGAAAATCTCGTCGTCGTTGTTGACGCGTGCGATGCCGATCACTTTGCCGTTTCGTTCGCTGGTGCGGATGTCGCGAAGTCCCTTGCCGCCGCGCTTTTGCGTTCGGTATCGGGCGCTCGAGCTGGTTTCTTCTTCGCTGGCTTCCTCATCGTCGCCAAGCACGTTGGGTCCGAACGGAGTTCGTTTGCCGTAACCGTTTTCGCAAACCGTCAACAGTGTCGCATCGGGATCGGCGACCACCATACCGACGACTTCGTCATCACCGACCAAGCCGATGCCTTTTACGCCCGATGTGTTTCGTCCCATCGGCCGCGAATCGGATTCTCGGAACCGGATCGCCATGCCGCCTGCGGTGACCAGGATAACTTCGTCGCCCGGTCCGACCACGGCGGCATCGACCAATTCGTCGTCCTCGCGAAGCTTGATCGCGATGATGCCGCCTTTTTTGGGTCGGCTGTATTGTTCCAGTGGCGTCTTCTTGACCAAGCCTTTGCGAGTCGCCATGGCGACGTAATAGCCTTCTTGGTCAAAGTCGCGGACCGCCAAACACTCGGCGATCTTTTCGTCTTTTTCGAGGTTCAAAAGATTGACGATCGCGCGGCCTTTCGCATCACGTGCCAACTGCGGCAAATCATAGACCTTTTGCCAACGCACTTTTCCGGCCGTTGTCAGAAACAACAGGTACGCGTGCGTGCTGGCGACGAACAGGTGCTCGATGGGATCTTCGTCGTCGCTCTTGGCACCCTTGAGTCCCTTACCGCCGCGCCGCTGAGTGTTGTAGACGCTCGATGGCGTCCGCTTGATGTACCCTTGGTGGCTGATCGAAACGACCATGGTTTCTTCGGTGATCAAGTCTTCCAAGTCGATGTTGCCGAGCTCTTCCATCGAAATGCGAGTGCGGCGGGCGTCACCGAAGCGACGCTTCATGTCTTCGAGATCGTCCTTGATGATGCCGAAGATTCGCGACTGGTTGGCCAAGATGTCCAAGTAGTCGATGATTTCGGCCAGCAACGCCGCGTGCTCGTCGGCCAACTTTTCTTGTTCTAGTCCGACCAACTGGCTCAATCGCATCCGCAGGATTTCGTCCGTTTGGACGCTGGTCAGCGGGTACGAATCGGCCACGCCGCGTTCGGCTTGGAACTGTTTGAAACCGACGTCCCCGAGAGCCCGTTCCATCATCGACGCGGGGCACTGGATGCCCATCAATCGTTGCTTGGCTTCGGGTTGCGTACGGCTTTCGCGGATCGTTTTGATGATCTCGTCGATGTTGGCCAGGGCCAGCAAGAGACCTTCGACGGTGTGCTTACGGCGACGGGCGCGGGCCAGCAAAAACTGGGTCCGGCGACGGATCACGGTGACACGGTGACGGATGAACTCCATCAACATTTCTTTCAGCGTCAACTCGCGCGGCTTGCCGTCGACGAGCGCCAAAAAGATCATCGAGATCGTCGATTGCAGCGGCGAGAACTGATACAGCTGGTTCAGCACCACGTCCGGATCGGCATCCCGTTTGAGCTCGATGACAATTCGCACCGGCTCTTTCAAATCGCTCTCGTCACGGATACCCGAGATGCCCTTGATACGGTCGCCGTTGACCAGTTCGGCGATCTTTTTGACGACGCCGTCACGCGACTGTTGATAGGGAATCTCGCGGATCAGAATCCGCGATCGCGAACCTTTCTTTTCTTCGATCTCGCACTTGCCGCGAACCAGAATCGTGCTGCGACCGGTCTTGTATCCGCGGCGGATTCCCGCGCGGCCGCAAATCACGCCGCCCGTCGGGAAGTCCGGACCGGGAATGATTTCGTATAGGTCCTCGACGGTCAGGTCGGGGTTTTCAACCAGCGCGATCACGGCATCGCAAACTTCAGTCGGGTTATGTGGCGGAATGCTGGTCGCCATCCCAACGGCAATACCACCGGATCCGTTGATCAGCAGGTTCGGGAACTTGCTCGGCAGCACCGTCGGTTCGGTGCGGACTTCGTCATAGGTCGGGGTGTAGTCGACCGTGTCCAGCTTGATGTCTTCCAACATCGCCGCGGCCACGGGTGACAAGCGGGCTTCGGTATACCGCATCGCAGCGGGCGGCAGACCGGCGATCGAACCAAAGTTTCCCTGCTTGTCGATCAGCAGCCGGCGCATGTTCCACTCTTGGGCCATCCGCACCAGCGTCGGATAAATGACCGATTCACCGTGCGGGTGATAGTTACCCGATGTGTCACCCGAAATCTTGGCGCATTTGACTCGCTTGGCACCCGGCGTCAGGTTCAAGTCGTTCATGGCGACCAAAATCCGCCGCTGGGACGGCTTCAAACCGTCGCGGACGTCCGGCAACGCGCGGCTGACGATGACGCTCATCGCGTACACCAGATAGCTGTCGCGAAGCTCGTCCTCGATCGGCTGGTCGATCATCCGGAACGCGCCGGCCCCTGTGCCGGTGTAAACCATGTCACTGCCGCCCGCCTTGACGGGCGGGGTAAAGTCACCGGCGTCACTCGTATCGCCATTGCCGGTCTGGCCAGGCTCGCCGTTCTGGTCGGGCTCACCGTTCTCGCCGGTTTCGTCCATCTCGTTTTCGTCGTTGCCGTCTTCGTCTGCCAAGGGAGAAATCCAGAGAGGAGGTACGCAAAAGGCCGAGGAACCCGACCGCCGATCAATCGCGAAATTCTACCCGATTTACCCCATCCTCACAACGACCCGAAGCGTCAGGGGAGACCGCCAACACTTGTCGCAAACCGTTTCCTGGATGATACTTACGCATCCTCCTTCGGAGCCCATTCATGATCGTGATCGAAAGTATCCAATGCGGCCGAGTCGTCACCGAAGGCGACCCGTTGACCCAAGACCCGACGCGCCGAGAATGGACGACGGCGTTTTACAAAAATCCGATCGACGGTCCCGTGGAAATGAACTCCATGGGGCTGGTCGGCGACTCGGTCGCCAACACGAAGAACCATGGCGGCCGCGATAAGGCGGTGCTCTGTTACGCGGCAAGCCACTACGAAAAATGGGCCGCGGAGTATCCCGAGCTGGGCATGTCGGCAGGCGGTATGGCCGAGAATCTGACGATCGCCGGTCTCGACGAGACAACCGTTTGCATCGGAGACCGCTACACGATTGGCTCAAGTGTCACCGGTACTTGCGTCATCGAAGTCAGCCAACCCAGACAACCGTGCTGGAAGATCAATCGTCGCTGGGGCAACAACACCGTTTTGAAACGTGTCACGCAAACCGGTCGCACCGGTTGGTACGTGCGAGTCATCCAAGGCGGCACGATCGCGGCCGGAAACAAAGTTACCCTAACCGCGCAGCCACATCCGAATTGGCCGGTCGCACGCGTCAGCGAAATCATGCTCGCGAAGACGCCGGACACCGATTCCATCGAAGCGATCAAGAACCTTTCCGAGCTGTCGCCCGATTGGAAAAAGGACTTGCCGTAGGTTCAACACCGCCTACGTCAAGATTTCTTGGATGATCTTGCCCTCAACGTCTGTCAAACGAAACTCGCGGCCCTGATATCGGTACGTCAGCTTTTCGTGGTCCAAACCCAACTGGTGCAGAATGGTTGCGTTCAAGTCATGCACATGGACGCCGTCTTTGACAATGTCCATGCCAAAGTCATCCGTCTCGCCGTGACTGACGCCGCCCCGAACACCACCACCGGTCATCCAGATCGTGAATGCGTCTTTGTGATGGTCGCGACCGGGTGCGGTTTGGCCGGTGCCGCCTTTACTCTGACCGAGCGGCGTTCGCCCGAACTCGGATCCCCAAACCACCAACGTTTCGTCAAGCAGCCCGTGTCGTTTTAGGTCCGTCACTAGCGCCGCCATCGCTTGATCAACGTCACCGCATTTCTGTGGCAATCGCGTTTTCAAATTGTTGTGGTGGTCCCAGTCCGAATCATACAGCTCGATCATCCGTACGCCGCGTTGGACTAATCGCCGGGCCAGCAAACAATTGTTGGCGAAGGATGCTTTGCCCGGTTCTGCACCGTAGGCAGCCAACGTGGCAGCACTCTCGCCGGAGATGTCCATCAGATCCGGAACAGACGTTTGCATCCGAAACGCCATCTCGTATTGGGCGATTCGCGTTTGAATTTCTGGATCCCCCGTTTCGTCTTCGTGCATCGCGTTCATTCGTCCAAGCGTGTCGAGCACGTCGCGCCGATCGCCGGGCGTGTGTCCGGCTGGACTGGAAAGGAACAGCACGGGGTCGCCGGCCGATCGAAACTGGATGCCTTGATAGACACTGGGCAGAAATCCGGTCGACCAAAGACTCGTTCCCGCGCCGCCGGGCGGACCGCTCAACAGCACAACGTAGGACGGCAAGTCTTCGTTCTCGCTGCCCAAACCATACGTCACCCAAGACCCCAGACTAGGCCGCCCGCCACGACCGAAACCGCTGTGCAAAAACATTTGCGCCGGCGCGTGATTGATTTCTTCGGTGTGCATCGAACGCACGATCGCAATATCGTCGGCGACGGTGTGCAAGTGTGGCAACAGTTCTGAAATCGATTGCCCCGATTCGCCGTGGCGATTGAATTTCCACTGCGACGCCGCCAGTGTCGATGTTTTGCCGAGAAACGCAAAGTCTCGCCCCGCCGTTACCTCCGGCGGACACGGTTTGCCATCCCATTTCGATAACAACGGTTTGTGGTCAAACAAATCCAACTGCGAAGGCGCGCCGACCATGTGCAGATAGATGATGTTCTTGGCCCGCGGTCCAAAGTGCGACGGTCGCACCGCGTGCGGATTTTCGATCTCGGCTGCTTCGCTGGTTTCGGATCCCAACAATCGGGCAAACGCCAGTCCGCTCAAACCGGCACCGCCGAATCGAACAAATTCACGACGACCGATGTTTGGTTTCCGCGATTCCATGATTCACTCCTTGGTGATCGTTTCGTGCAAATTCAGCATCACGTTGGCGACACCGAACCAAGATGCAAATTCGATTTCGGATACACCGTCGAGTTGTTGCCCAACCGCCAACTGTTTGGCTCGGTCGGGATGCGCGTCCAATTCGGCCGACTGATTCAACCACAAAGACGACATCGACTGAACTTCGTCGACGTGCGGTTCTCTCGCCACGCATCGTCGAAATTCGTCGTAAATCGTTGACTCAACCGACTGTCGCTTCGCGCTGGTGGCCGCCCGCAGCGCGATCGCCTTGGCTGCCTCGACATAGACCGGATCGTTCAACAGGGTCAACGCCTGCAGCGGTGTATTGCTTCGTGATCGCCGTACCGTACACGCGAACCGGCTCCCCGCGTCAAAATTCGTGAAGCTGGGATACGGTGCGCCGCGTTTGATGACCACGTAAACGCCACGACGATGTTTTTGATTCCCCGGGCTGACGACGTAATCGTATTTCTGTCCACCGACCTTCGTCCAAAGACCATTGGGCTGGTAGGGGCGAATGGGTGGGCCAAAGGAATCAAGCGAAATCAATCCCGAGATCGCCAGCGCGTTGTCGCGGATCGTTTCGGCATCCAAGCGAACTCGCGGCCCCCGCGCGAGCCATCGGTTTTGGTCGTCCCACTCCAACAACTCCGACGAAGTCGCCGACGATTGTTGATAGGTTTTGGACATCACGATCGTCTTGACCAAATGCTTCATCGACCAACCGTGCTGGACAAAATCGACCGCCAACCAGTCCAGCAATTTCGGATGCGAGGGTCGGTCGCCTTTGATCCCAAAGTCCTCTCGCGTGCGAACGATTCCTTCGCCAAACAAATCGGCCCAAATTCGATTGACCGTCACTCGCGCGACCAACGGGTTGGACGGATCGATCAACCATTTCGCCAAGGCCAACCGGTTGCCGCCGGATGACAATTCTTCGATCGAATGCAAGAACGCCGGAGTATCCGGCTGGACCGATTCGCCGCGTGAACGATAGTCGCCTCGCATGAAAACGTACGAGGGTCGCGGTTGATCCAGTTCTGACATCACCTGCGTCGTGTCGGGAGCGACGTCGGACAAGGATCGATCGATTGCCGCGATCTCCTTGTCCAACAGCAGCATCGCGGTGTCGGACTGCGATCGGAAATCGATCAACGCATTGCGATTCTTCGCCGACCATTTTTGGCTGGGTTTGTTCAGCAACGAAACGATCGTATCGGGAATCGTGTCGTGGTCCGGATTGCCCGACACGGCCGACAGTTGCAGACAACCGATTGTTCTCGCGTTGCCAAACCGTTGATCCAAAACAAACTCGACCTCGACGGGCCCATTTTCGTTCAAGGGTTTCTCGAGCGTGAATAGCGCCCAGTGTGGCCGCGAAAACTGGGGCGCGATGGCCCAGCCTGTCTTCTCGATGCCGTCGATCGCCATCGCCACGTCGTACGATCCCTGCGAATGATCGGCACGTGCGCCGACGAAAGAAAGCGGCGTTTTGATGCCGTCACGCCGAACCAAGGATGCCGAAAACTCGTTCAACACAAAATTGTTTCGGACGGGGTCGCCGCGACCGGGGCCAGTCCCGGGCAGCGACGGATCCGTCAATACGTCCAAGCGAATGGCGCGTATGTCCGACGCATCGATCTTTGCCGATATCAGGTATCGGTCCGACGATGGCGGATCGTCACCGACCAACAACACGGCACCGTCGTTGCGAACCTGGTACGAATCGGTCGTTCCTTCGGATTCGAACCCAGTGATCTTCATCACGTGCAATTGGGGGGACTGTTTGAAATCCTTTGCGAGCCGTTTTGCCCAGTCGTCTAAGTCGACTTCATACTTGGATCGCAAGGCCTTGCGTTCAACGACGAGTGGTTTCTTCATCAGTTCCAATTCGCGACGTTTTTGATCACGCGCCGCGTCGGCGATCGGCATGGACGGGCCGAGAAATCGGATCGACGAAATCGTTTTTGGATCCGATCGATCGGCTTCAATTTCGGTTTGGTTGAAGAACGCAGCGAACTGGTAATAGTTCTTGATGGTGAACGGATCAAACTTGTGATCATGGCACTGGGCACACTCAAGCGTTGAGCCCAACCAAACGGTGGCCGTTGTGTTGACGCGATCAAGAACCTGCTCGACGCGAGTTTCTTCCGGCAACGCACCGGCTTCGACGTTCGTCGGAGAACAGCGATGGAATCCGGTCGCCACTTTCTGAGACTCCGTCGCATCGGGTAACAAGTCGCCGGCAAGTTGCTCGATGGTAAATTGGTCGAACGGCATGTCGTCGTTGATCGCACGAATGACCCAATCGCGATACGGCCACAAGTCACGAAGGTCGTCGCGTTGGAAACCATGCGAATCGGCATACCGCGCAAGGTCCAACCAAGGACGCGCCCAGTGCTCGCCGAACTGCGTTCGCGCCAGCAATTGATCGACCACGCGACTGTAGTGCTCGTTCGAAGGATCCGCTTCGAATGCACGCACTTCATCAAGCGATGGTGGAAGTCCGATCAAGTCCAAGTGGACGCGACGAAGAAGCACCGCGGGATCGGCGGCTTCCGACGGCGCCCGACCCAGATCGTCCAACCGCGCCAGCACGAAATGATCGAGGGGCGTTTGGGGCCAATGGCGATCTGAAACGGTGGGCAGCGATGGTCGCGTCGGCAATACGTAAGACCAATGCGGCGGAGGCTGGAAACCATCGGGCCATGTCGCACCGGAAGCGATCCACTTGCGAATCGCACGGACTTCCGATTTCGACAGGGGATCGCCGATCATCGGCATGACTTCGTCATGATTTCGCGGCAACTCGATCCGCCGAACCAACTCGCTGTTGTCGGGATCGTCCGCCTCAAGGATTCCCGATTCCGTCAAGCTTGATTCTTGATCCAACCGCAACCCGGCATCTTGGCGTTCTTCACCGTGACATTCAAAACAGGAACGATGAAGCACGGAATAGATATCCGCGACGAAATCGAACGACTCGGCGGCAAGCGAGACCGATGCCGACCCGGCGACGAACATCATCGTGATCGCAATGCGTACGAGAGTCCTCGGTGATGAATTTGGGTAGTGATCCTGCACGGCGAGAGAATCCAAAATCAGTCGAGAATTGCAATCAGCCCTACTATACCCCATCATCGATGGTTTCCTGTGACGCCCGCGTTCCCATGGCTCCCCAAACGCCGAAGACGCTCGGTTCCCCGGCGGTGCTCGCTGTGGCGACCGATTGTGGGGCGCCGGTATCGATGTTGTTGGTAACCAATCGCACCGCTCCGTCACCCATCAAAATATGGGCGCCGTCGGCGTGCAGGCTGGCCGCCGTCGAGATTCCTTGGGACATATCAGTATGCTGGAAGCAACTCATCTGGTTGGGTGCCAAAATCGCGTTGAAGCTGGTTTGCGTCAGCCGTCCATCGGCCCAAAGTAGACCGCGAAGCATATGAAATTCACCGACATTCACACTCGTTCTCAGACGGGTCGGCCGCAGGGGATCGATCTGTTCCATGCACGCCGTGATCGATACGGCTTGCATACCGATCGAGCTTACCAAACCCGAATACAGAGCGTTGTTGGCGCTCACCAGCGTCGGATCCCAACTTGTCGAGATTTCACCGCACATGATCGTATTGGAAAGTCCATCTGTTACGTCGCGGAATTGCGTCCGGTGGCGAGCCCGAAACATCCCTCGATTATGGTGGCGGGCTTCGACGATGATACTCGCGTCCTGAATCGGAATGACACCCAATAAACCCGCGTTAAAGGACCTGTCCGCTTGGTAGACCCCGATTGAATTGCGGCCTCCCGAGTGGACCAATCTTGTCGAGTCACCGACGCATGCGGCGTAATTAGCCCGTCCGTACTCGTCGGACACGACCGGTTCGCTGGGGCAGCGATAGGTCGGAATGTTTCGTTGCCAGGGATCAAAGTCGCCCACTTCGGGCGCGGGCCCCATCGATTGATAGCGGATTCCCGTGCCATCAGAACCATGAACGACCTGCTCCCATGTCGCCTGTTCGCCGATGAACGGAGTCAACGGCACCAACCACCCCAGCCGCAAGCGGTTGGTCACGGACGCCCGGGTGGCGCTGCGCTGAAACGACATCGTCCCACCCATGCTTTTTGGCAGCTGGCGAAACGCTGAATGGTAATTTTGCAGCCCCAACCCAATCTGCTTCAGGTTATTGGAGCACGTCATCCGACGCGCCGCCTCCCGAGCCGATTGAACAGCCGGCAACAACAGCGCCACCAAGATGCCAATCACGGCAATCACAACCAACAATTCCAACAACGTGAACGCCCGGCGCCCACCGCAATGACGACCAGAGAATTTCAACATCAATCACCCCTCACTAAAACGCCCGTTTCCAGCAACGCACTCGCACCAAAGCCTCGGCTCATGCACCCGAAGTTGACGCGATAGCTTAACTAGTGTCTGTCCGGAAATCACTCCGAGTGCGATTTCCTCGGGGTGAGCTTACGAGTTTCAGTCGCGAAGATTCGGATTCCGAGTAGCGGGCGAAGTGATTTCCGGCTTCTCTACATGTTTTGCGAGCGCGCGATGGACGTCGGTGTCGAGGTCCATTCGATGAGCAAGGGCTACGACATGATCGGTTGGCGGATGGGGTTCGTATGCGGCCACCCGCGGATCGTATCGGCGTTCGCCGACGTCAAAGACAACTCCGACAGCGGCCAGTTTATCGCCACGCAAAAAGCCGCCGCGGCAGCACTGGACGACGACGCGATTCCCGCAAACATCCGATCAAAGTACTTGCGCCGCATGAAGAAGTTGGTCACGGTGCTGAAGGAATGTGGCTTCGAATGCGAAGTCCCCGGCGGTACGTACTTCCTTTACGCCAAGTCACCCTCGGGCACCAAGTCGGGCGAAACGTTTGCCGCCGCCGAAGACGCGACGCGTCACCTGATCGAACAGTTCGGCATCGTCACCGTGCCCTGGGATGACGCGGGAGCGTTCTTGCGGTTCAGCGTCACCTACGTTGCCCCGACCGAAGCCGACGAAGACGCGTTGATGATCGAAACCAAAAAACGCCTCGGCGATGCCGGGCTGGTTTGGTAGACGAATCGGTTAAGCACCACGCCACCGAAACTACGGCGTCGGAACTTGCGTGGGATGCGAAAGGTACGCGATCAATTCGCGGATCTGAACGGGCGTTAGCGCGTCGAACAAGCCATCGGGCATCGGCGACTTTTCGGTTATCTTTCGCGATGCAATCGTGTCTTTGTTGATTGTCAGAGACTCGGTCGAGGTCTGCAGTGTCACCGTTTGATCGGTTTCAGCGATGATCAGCCCGTTCATGATTCGGTCGTCATCCAACAACAAAATGGACATGCGATAGTCTCTGTCGACGACCGCGCTGGGGTCGATGATGTTTGACAGCAAGTAGTCCAGGTTGCCTCGATTGGCGCCCGTCAAATCGGGCCCGACCTTTGCGCCCTCGCCGTAGAGTCGATGGCAAGTTTGGCAAGCCTTTTGGAACAGTTCTCGCCCATGGCTTTTGTCAGCAGACGCGATCACTTCGGCCGTCAGTGACTTCTTCAACGCATCGATCGTTTGCTGTTTCGCCTCGGGCGTATCGCGCACCTCGCCCCAAACTTCGCTGACTTGTTTCGTGAGTTGTTCATTGCCGTGGCTGTGAATTTGTCGAACTTGATAGGCCGATAGATCGTTGCGGGAAATCTTGCCGCGATCGATCGCGCTGAGCATCTCCCCGGCAAAGTTTGGTCGCGAAACGAGGATCGACATGATTTTCGGCCGTTCGGGGGCACGAAAGTTGTTGTAGCGGGCGACCAGTGCTTTTCCGATTTTGGGATCGTCGAATTTTGAAAGCCCCTGCGCCGCCAAGACATTCATCTTTGCGTCCGCAAGCAGTGACTCACATATCTGACGCAGATCACTCGGTTCGATATCGATCAACGTCTGCAGCGCGGACAGCCTCATTTCCGAATCTGCTTCCGTTTTGCCTCGTGCGATCGCCTTCAATTCGTCGATCGCACGACCGTCGCCGAACACCACGCTCAATTCGCGAACGTTCGGATTGTTGGTTGCGGAATCGGATTCGATCAGTCGGTCCCACGATGCAGGCCGCGGTGCGGTTCGCCAACCTCGCAATCCTTCGCTGATGCCGGCCAATACGGTGGCCGTATATGCGGCGTCGTTGCGCTGGACCGCGATTCGGATCAGTCGATCGATCGGCTCGGGAAGCTCGGTCATTTGCTCGGCCATGGCCCGCGTCATCAATCGCAACGTCGTTGGCAATTGACATGCCGCAGCGACAGGAACCAATTCGCCCGGGGACTCCAAGGCGACGGGAATCAAACCGTACCAAATCATCAACGGTAAGTTATGGTCGCCTGCGTCCGACGCGTGAGCCACCAAGGGAGTTGCAAGCGACGCTCGCATCGCAACCGGCAATCGCTGGATCGTGGACGCTAAAGCTAGTCGCACGACGGGCGAAGGATCCGAAGTCGCCAGTTCGATAAACGTCGGCAACCACCGACTCGCTTCGTCGGCGATCTTGGTCGCTTGTTCTGTTTCAATCCAAGCCGGTCCCAGCGCGTCGTCGATCGTCCACTGATCGGTGATCATGCGAATCGACCAAGCGCGAAGGTGGGGTTCAGCATGCTGCAGAGTCGATGCTAAGAGTTCATCGCTTGCGAAACCCAGGCTGTGCAGCGTCAGCAATGATTGAACGGCGACTTGGGGGCGATCAGCGTTGTGGAAATACTCGGTCAACAACGTTCTCGCTTCGCCAATATCTCCGCTGCCTGACTGTCGCCTCGCCAACTCCAATCTTGCTTGTTGGGTGTACCAATGGTTGGTTTGTTGATGGCTGGTTGCCAATTGCGTGGCGGACCACGTTCGCAGATCGCTGACGGGCATCACGGGTTCATCGGCAAGACGCGAGACCCCGCCATCGGACGAAATCTTGATCACTCGCCCGCTAGTCCGGTGAACGCCGGTATGTTCGTGGCACTCGCCCGCGTCCGACCAATCCAGCACCATTGCGTTACCGTCGGGGCCGCTGCTGATTTCCATTCCGCGAAACCAAGGGTCATCGGAGAGAAAGAAGTCCGGTTCATGGCGAGCCACGTAGCCGCTGCCGACGGGATCTAGTAACTCTTGGTTGGCGCGACGGCCGTGAAAGTTAAGCGTGAATAGTTTTCCGTTGTACTGGGCCGGCCAGCGACCCCCTTGATAGATCATCGTGCCACAGTGCGCGTGGCCACCGCCGAACGAGTTGGCGACACCGTCGCGTGACTCGTGCCACGCACCCTTGGTATCGAAATGCCAATGGTCGGCGTGAAAGTCGATCAGCTCGTAAGTTCGAGGATTCGGATCCAGCGTAAACGGACGGGTGAAGTGGGCGCCCGGGATCATGTGCCACAGGTGCCCGTTGACCGTGTTGATGAAGAACATCTCGCCAAACTCGTTCCAATCATGTCCCCAAGGATTGGTCGTTCCCGTGGTCAGTACTTCATAGCGCTGCGTCGTGGGGTGATAGCGCCAGATGCCACCTTCCAAAGCCAATCGTTGGTGGTCGGGGGCATCAGGTTTGCCGATTCGTCCCGGGCACGAACCGCCACATCGGCCGTAGAGCCACCCGTCGGGACCGAAGCGAAGTCCATTGGCAAAGTTGTGATAGTTGGCGCGGGCGACTTCGAATCCGTCCAAGACAATCTCGCCATCATTGTCGGGGACGTCGTCGTGGTCGCGATCGGGGATGAAAATCAGCTTCGGCGGACACATCAACCAGACGCCGTCGTGACCGACCTCGATGCCCGTCAACATCTGCACATTGTCGGTAAACACGGTGCGTTTTGTTGCAGCATCGCCGTTGCTGCCGTCCAGAATCACAACTCGGTCGCGCAGATCCAGCTGGAAACGCTGCGTCCGTTCGGCGTAGGTATAATTTTCCGCGACCCATAAACGACCTCGACCATCCCACGTCATCGCGATCGGATTTTGGATATCAGGCTCACCCGCAAACGCCGTTGCTCGAAATCCGTCGGGTAACTTGATCGATGCAGCCGACTCGCTTGCCGACATCAAAGACTGATCGGAAATCGGTTCGCTGTTGAAGGGCTGGGGAAAGTCGTCGCCGAATCCCGTGCCGTTGAAGATGCCAAGGCATAGGAAGAACGAAAGGATCCGAAACGAAACGCTCATGAAGTGCTCATCAATGTGGGAACGACCAGAATTGTCGACATCCCCATTGTACCAACGATCGCCAGGCACCAACGATCGCTAGAGCAATCGCCGGCGGCCTAACGAGCGGCTTCCGTCCAAGCGTCGAAGACTTCGTCGTCGAAAGCGACCAGAACGGCGGAACGAATTGCCGTGTGAGACTCGGCGGCCAGTCGGATCGTCCTCACAGAAATTTCAGCGGCTTCGACAATCGGAAACCCATAGATCCCACAACTGATTGCCGGAAAAGCGATCGACGCGGCTCCGACTGCTTCGGCCAACCAAAGCGATTGACGGTAACAGGAGGCCAATAGATCACGCTCGCTATGGATACCGCCGTTCCAAACCGGGCCGACGGTGTGGATCACGTACCGAGCGGGCAATCGAAATCCGCTCGTGACCCGCGCGGCGCCCGTCGGACAACGTACGCCGGGCTTCGTTTCGGGAAACACCCGGCAAGCCGCAAGCAGCTCGGGACCCGCCGCGCGATGAATCGCTCCGTCGACACCACCGCCGCCGAGCATCCGTTCATTGGCCGCGTTGACGATTGCATCGACATCAAGCTTGGTGATGTCGCCACGCTGAACTTCAATATCGATCATGGTGTTCGGAGATAGAGTTAACCAACATCGAACTCGGCCAAGTACCGAATTTTTTGTTGGTTCGTGTCAAACACAATGTACTCGTTGTTCTGAACACCGGAATCACCCGCTTTGCCGAACACGCAATGATGCCCATCCGGCGGTGCCGTGTAGCCGTGTGCGTGAGGCGCCACGAACGGCTGGCCAAGGACGACATCCATCGCGAACATAAACGCGCCACGGCCGGACACGCTTCCGCTGCCGCGACTCCAATAACTGTTCGTCAAGCTGGTGTAGCCGGCGGACTTTTTCCAGTCATCGGCAAAGTAAAGTCCAGGGCCGAACATCGCGCCCGAAATTACGACGCCCACCAGTTCTTTGGGCATTCGCAACGACTCTTTCATGATGCCCCGAACGTTTACACTGCGCGTGCCGTGGAACATCAAAGCCGTGTTGGAATCCTTGTACGATTTACGGGTCGCGGTTGGCAAATCGGACCGAGTCTTTGGCTGGTACAACGGCCGCTCGGCGATCTTTGGTTTCGCTTTGCAGATCGTCGTTTGCCATTTCTTCAATCGATCCTTATCAGCGTGACGTTCGATTTCCCACAGATTGCGAATCGTCATGTCTTTGATGTAGCTGTGCCGATTACCTGTCGCGGTTGGCCACCATTTGTAGAGCCACTTCCCGGTTGTTGATTTCGGATCAATCCACTTCATATCCAAATTCAATTCGGACAGCGGATTGACCGGTTCGTCGTCCTGTTCGATATCGGTGGCATAGAGAGCGCTCTCGAATGCGTCCAAGTCGTTGGACCACAGCAGCACGTTGTCTTTGGTCAGCACCCATGTTTCCGGTTCGGCACGCAATTCTTTGCGTTTCGGAATCCTGCCGTACATCAGCGTCGTCATCTCAAGAAGCTTTTTGTCTTTGACCTGCTTCTTGATACTGTCGCCGATCTTGGTTTGGCGTTTTTGGGCCTCGGCAAGAATCTTGCGAGCGTCATCGATCGCGGCCTGAGTCGGCAGGCTCTCGTCCGCCATGCTGCCGCGGGTGTAAGCGATCGTGGCGATGCTCAAGTCTCGTAACAAATCACGCGTCGCTTCATCGACTTTGGGTGTCTTTGTCGCCGACTTTCTTTTGGTCGCTTTCTTTTTTGATCCGTCGACTGCGTTGCCGGTGACGGGTTTCGGTTTTGCACCTTCATTGATTTTGATACTGCGAGCATCCGGCAAACCGGTACTCCGGGTCGCCATGGGGCGAACGAGATAGCAGTCTTTGCCCGGCTTTGCACGCAGAGTACGGATTCCCGCGACGGTTACCCATTGTCCGCGCCGATCGTTTTTGGAATGCAACTGCGAAGCGAAACTATTTACGGCATCCTGTTCGCCACCGCAAGCAACAAACTGAAAACTTGGCCGCGCCGCGCCGGTGCGTCCCCATTCAAAATACGCATACCAATTTTTTGATTTGCGATGTTGGACCACCGCCGCGTGGTAGTACTTGTTGGTGTCTTTCCCGTCCTGGGTGAAGCAACCAAGGTCACAGATTTTTACAGCATCGAATTCGCCATCTTTGGTCGCTGGTGGACCAAAACACTGAAAGTCAGATGCGGAACCTTTCTCCGGATAGGCGTCCTTCGCCAGTTTCGTGCCCATGTCCTCGACCTTCTCAGAATTGAAATTGAAAAGAGCAACGTCATTCACAATGTTCGGAAGTTCACAACGTGCTGTCCTGGTGCAAACGAGAAGGGCTCAGTCCCTCACGGATTGCAATTGTGCCAAGAAATCTTTGGCCAACTCGGGACGCGTCATCGCCACAAACGCGATCATGCCCTGCATCCAAGCACGGAAATTGGCGTGCTGTTCGCGATTCTGGGCCGACAAACCGTCATGATGGGCGTGATGCAGGATCGCCCGGATGCGGCGAAGCTGGGTTCGCGAAACGGTCGGCTTATCGTTGACGACCAAACCAGTGACAATTTGTGCCGTGTTTCGCCGCAGCACTCGGGTCTTGGATCGGTTGATGACGAAGCCTTCGTCTTCGGCAATATGCCGCAACTTTGCCATCATGTAACCGATCCGCGTCGTCATCTCGGCGCCACCCGATACTGTCATATCGTCGGCATAGCGTGTGAACGCGACGCCAAACTTCGTCGCTAACCCTTGCACGCGTCGATCCAATCGCTTGGCGACTTGGTTGCTGATCGCCGGACTGGTACACGCACCTTGCGGCAAGCCGCGTGGACCCGATGCAACCAGGTACGGCTGGCCGGCATAGGTGACCGCGCGTCTTGGCGATTCGGTGCAAAGCAAGGCAAGAATCGTAGCGACCGCCGGGGAATAGCCGAGGCCTTTAAAAACTTGCCGGACGCGAGGGAACCCGATGCTGGGGAAGAAGTTCTCAAGATCCATGTTCAACACGACATCTTTGCCGACGTGCGGGATTGCATTGGTCAGAATGTCACGGTCTCGAACAAATCCGTGCGCACTGTCCTCGACGGGCAACTTGTTCAGAATCTCTTTCAGAATCCACCGTTGTTTTTCGGCCAGCAGTTTATGTGGCGAACTGAGTTGGCGTGTCCCGCCGCTGCGTTTGGGAATTTCGAAACGAACATAGTGCGTGCGAGTCGCGACGTCGTTGTGGAACGCGAGCCAGCGAAGCTTCGATATCGTCAAACCCAACGCCGACGCCAATTCGGCAGGTGTCGACAAGATCGGCAAATCAGCCGCAGCAAGTTTTTCGGCATCACTGTCGCGCAGATGCAATTGTCCCGATACGCCACGCCCGAGGAACACGATGTCCGTCGCCTTACGCTCGGCGATGTCGGATTGACGTTTTTCTTTTCGCTCCTTCGCCTCTGCTTTCTTCTTGGCCTTCTCTTCGGCCTTCCGCTTGTCGTCGACTTCGATGGCCGATCGACCCGCGGAATGTGCTTGTGACTCGATCAAGATCTGGGTCGGTCGATAGTGATCCATGTCCGCGCCGATGCGGTGAATCTCTGCCAACTGGTCCGGCGTCAGAATCCCTCGCGCCACCATCGCTCGATCGATCAGCTTCGTCCGAGGGTCTCCGATCGGCGGAATGATATCGCGACGTCCGAACCATGGGTTTCCCCACAACGTCGTCGTCTTCGCGGCCGACATCAAATCGTCGCGGGAAATCGGCAAGAAATCACTCGCATCCAAATCTAGCGACGCAGGGGGCCGAAGCGCCAAAGCGCCAACATCGTCACCACTCGCCGCATTCCCGCCGTCCCCAACGACACGGCCCACGATGGGTTGGTCCTTGCCGCCGCCGAACAAACCTTTGACCAAGCGACCGATCAGTCCAGGGGTATTTGCCGGAGGCGCCGCGGCGGGTGGGAAGGGCTGCGTCGGTAAAGCACCCGGTGGGGCGGAAGCCGCCGTCGCCCCCGTCGATCCTGATTGATAGGTGCGGGGACTGTCGCCGCGTCGATGGTAAACCATCGGGTTGGCGTCGGTGCCTAGGTCAACGACCGTTCGCGTGTAGTCCGTTCCCATCCGACCGGTGTTGAACAATTCATGAACCAGATCACGACCTTCGCCATGTCGCAACTGCATTCCGCGACCACGCGCCTGCAGCGTGATGTCATACGCGGTGAACATTGCGCCCGCCGCGACTTGGTTCAAAACCAACTGGCTGACGACTTGGCGTGTGGTTGAGTCCGTCATCCGTTCAATTCCAAAAACTCTGGTACCAAGAATCAAGTGTGTCGGTTTTCGTCATCGCGTTGATATGATTGCGGACCGCCTGCAAATGGCGGCAAGGACCACGTCGCAATCCGCCCGTGAAATGATGCGAACACTTGCATTGACCTCGCGTGATTCGCCCGTCGCCATCGATGACCATTTCCACTTTGCGATTTCCGTCAAACCGATCGTTGATCGAGGCTTCGATCAATCGCATGCCGGTACGCGAAACCTCGTCGCGAGTGATGTCGAACTTGGCCCGACCGATCAACACACGCGCTTCCACCGTTTCCTTGTCATCACCACCGACCTGCTCGGCCGTCAGCGGCACAGGCATCACCTGCCGCCAGCGATAGACGCTGTGCGGCAAGTCGTGAATCACTTGCCCCAACAACGCCAATCGATTCAACGATGCGGCCACTTTCGCCGGCGGCAAATCGATCGACGAAGTCAGTTGGTCAAACGTCCGCACCGGGTCCGACTTGAACGCCGCCGCAACGGCCGTCAACATGACCTCGTTGATCTCCGTCGGCGGCATCAATTGCGTCAGCGCCGAAGCCGCCGTCCAATCGTTCGTCGTCCATCCGCTCAATCCCAGCGTCAAACGCATGTCGCCCATCTGGGTCACCCAAAAGCTCGGCAAGCCGTTTCCGAGCAGATAGACATCGGCCGAATCGGTGATCGGTAGAGTTCGCGCCAGCACTCGCAATCGGTCGCGTCCCCATACGCGAATGGTCTCACCGCGGGGACCGTCATACGGTGTGCTGTGCAGTTCGATCGGTTGCTCCCACGGTTCCAAGACGATTCGCACCGGTTGCCCCGGCATCAATTCAAAGCGAACCGCACGCGGGCTGCGCGCCGCCTTGTGCCGTCGCAAAAACGCCAGGACGTTGTACAGCCCTTCGCGGCTGACCGGCACACGTCGCATTGGCAGGCTCATCGCCGACTGCAACTGCATGAAACCTCGCAGCCAACTGTTGGGAAGATCCACTTTTTCTTCGCGATGCGAATCCGTCCCGGTGGTCGCGACGTCGAATCCTTGTGGGTCGATCGTGAATCGCGTTTCGCGGTAGCTGCGCAGCGTTTGGAAGTGTTCGTACAGCGGCCATGTGTAGTCAACGTTCGTCGTGCCCAGCGAAACCGCGTCCTCGCGCTTAAACGCTTCTCGCGAAACGCTCAAGCAACCGTAACTGCTCTCGTCGGCGCTAAAGCACTCGAAAAACAGACTGTCCGGCGCGACCGTCATGACGGGATCACATGGCATCAACAGCCGCCATAATTCGCGGTCATGCATCAGCAGATAGTTGGAGTACTTTTGGCGTGCTCGCCAGTATTGTTTCCGCGCCGTACGGAATCGCCCTTCCAATCCGTCGGGCATCACGAGCGGTTGCTTGGCCTTGATCTCGTCTCGCTTGGCACGCGTCGCCCCGGTGTAGATCGCTTGGCGTCTCTGTTGCTCGGCAGCCTGAAACGCTTCGTAAGTCGACTTATCACGAGGCTTGTAGCGCAGGTCGCTGATCACGATCTCGTGCAGCGCACTGACCGCTTCGCGGAATCGCAGAGGCTCGCGCAGCACGCCATCGAAACTAACACGATCGCGGCGCAGGTTCGGCGACAACGCGATCGCAAGACCCGCCGGCCCACGATCCACACCGCTGCGTCGACGATAGGCGAGATCGATTTGCATGGATGCGCTCGAGGGTAACGGAGTCAAATGTTTTGCAATCGACTCCCGTCAGGTGTGTCGAACGCATGGCGAAGAAAAGGGAATAAAAAAGCACCCGAGAGGTAGCGGCACGATCGACTTCGAAGCGCCGCCCAAGGTCGTTCACTCAGCCGGATACACCACTGTATCGGAGGGAACCACGTTGTCTCGGCCCGCCGATACAGTGGTGTATCCGGCGATCGAACAACGGCCTTGGGGAAGCATGTCAAAGCAAACTCAAACCACGGCGGAACGCCGCAGCAAATTGGTCTCGATCGTGTCCACTCTCCTCTCGGGTGCCAGTTTCAAAATCACTTCAAGTTCAATTGCAGTTCCGGAAAATTTGCTTCGACCGCCGACGACAACTCGGGACGCCGCTGGATCAACTGCACCAACGCCGCAAGCCCCGCGCGAAACTCCGTCCGGCGAATCGATCTTACCGCCACGGTTAAAATCGGCAACAACGAATCCACTTCATCGGGTCGTCGACCCAACCGATCGGCGATCGCCGTGATCACCGCCGGTTTATGTTTTCCACCGCTATGAATGCCAAGCAGCGTCGTCGCCCACAGTGTTCGTAAAAGATTCGCATCAAGCCCATTGTTGCGAACCAATCGGCCGGTCACTTCCTTGGCCGGAATTTCATTGCGTCGCAACTGGTCGACCAAACCGAATCGCACGTCTTCGTAGGGCGACTCCATCAACGATTGCCAAAGGCTTATGTCGCGATTCAGCACCGCATCGCTGGTGAACCAAACCCACGCGGCGCGGCGCACGTCCGATTGCCGTGCGTCCAGCAATTCCAACAGCCGACTGCGCTGATCCACACCGGCCTCGCCGCCTCGCAGGATCTCGATCATCCACGCTAAAAGTGGCTCTCGCATGGCGTCACATTTCGCGTCGACAAGCACCAACGTTTCCGTTCGCTCGGATTCCGATACCGATCGTTGCTTCAACCAATCTAGCGACATTTGCACCACCGGCGCGGGCGTAGCACATGCTAACTTCAACATCTCGTCAAGCGAAAGCGAACCAGCCTTCATATGCGAGCGAGCCACATCGCAGACCTTATCCAGCACGTCGGAGTTCGCTTCATCGAAAACACGCACCCACGTCGGCGTGTCGATCGATGCCGTTTCCGGCGACTCTTTCAACCGATCGGCCGCGAAATCCGCGAGTTCTACATCGTCACTGGCCAGCCACGCCAAGATCGTTTCGATCGAAAGCGACTTTAGCGAATCGCCGCAATGATCTCGCAGCAATTGCAAGCTCCATTGTCGCACGGGTCTGGCCGATGCGTTTCCGCACACTTGGATCAATGACATCGGCGCCGCGGTCCAGGCCTTCAAAAAGATTGGCTTGGGCGACAACGCCGACAATGATTTTCCTTCGCCGAGCCGCCATCCGCTGGCGGTCGATTCCAACACGTCCGTATCGTGGAACATGACGTGGACGAGCGACCAATTGTCCATCAGCGCCAGCCCGTCGCGGCACGCATCGTCCTGGTATCGTGGCAACGCACCGGTCATCGCGGCGACATAGCGAACCGGATCCCGTTTACCCAGTTCGCGGAAGTAACGCCACACTCGGCGACGCAGGTAGTTGCGCGTTCGCACCGAAAACAACCTTAAACGACCTTGCCATTGTTCGTATCGAAGTCGCTGGGCAGGCGTTGCCCATTGGTTCGGCGGCGTGGACCGCGGATTGTAAGTCTTCGGCAACTCCGTCCGCGGCACCATGCGAATGGTTTGTTCCGTCCATTGCTCGCGAGATCGCCAATCGTATCGGTGTTTGGTGACCACTTCGCGGCGAACCACCTGGTCCAGCATCACCATGAACCAACCCATGACTTCGTCGTCGCCGGCCGCCTCGGCCAACTTGAACAACTGCTTCACCAGCGATTCGTGGCGATAATGTGCAAGCGGCAATTGCAGGTACTGATCCAACAGCCGCCGTGCTTCTGGGCGACGATCGGCGTACCAAGTCTTCGCGAAAGCACCCAGCCGACCCACGTCGTCGATGCGACAAATCTCGTCGACGAACCCATGGTCACCCGCTTCAAAGAGTTCTTCGGCCAACAGCCAAGAACCCTTGGGTGAATTCGCACCGTTTGATGAGTTTGAAATGCGATTGTTCATAACAAAAAACATTCTAAGGGGTCCGTTGACACGTTTGGTCAATCGGAATGCCTCTTTACGAAAATTTTTCTTCGGCCGCTTCCGCCATCTCGATCATCACATCGCGATCGCAACGCGACTCTTTTCCTTGGCAACCCAGGCTGTAGGACGTGATCCCGTCGATCCACCGGCCACGAATCGCCTTGCGTCCGTGAATGGCACCGACGTACGCGCCCACGATCGCCGCGATCGTGTCGTTGTCTTTCGTATCGTTTACCGCAGCAATCAGACTGCTCGTCATGTCGTCGGCGTGGCACATCAGCGTGTACAGAACGGCAGGAACGGTCTGCAGGATGTCGGCTCGCGAACCAAATCCGTCCAGGGAACACGCATCACGCAGCGGG
This sequence comes from Rubripirellula tenax, assembly GCF_007860125.1. Taxonomy (NCBI): domain Bacteria; kingdom Pseudomonadati; phylum Planctomycetota; class Planctomycetia; order Pirellulales; family Pirellulaceae; genus Rubripirellula; species Rubripirellula tenax. The sequence goes on along the minus strand of NZ_SJPW01000002.1, from coordinate 356,339 downwards.
ACTCCTTTGCGAAACGCGTCTCGTACCGGACCATCCAGAAAATCACACAGTCCGCCGCGAAAGTTCTGGAACCATCTCGGAATCGGATCCGTGTCCAGCGGATACGGCATGGGGCCGATTTCGATATCAGCACCGACGCGAATGTACTCGTCGAGCCACCACGCATCAGGCGGCGGATCATCGACATCGCGTGCCAACACGCTCCACAACAAGTGAGTCATCGGTGCGATCGACGCGAGAGCCCAGGAATTGCCGTGCGTGGCCAGAGTGGACATGATCGCATCGGCGTACATTTCGTTGGAGGGCTGACGCAAGTACGGCAAAACGATCGGCGCAAACCGCATCAACCCGCCGTTGCCGCGGCCTTCGATGATCGGATCGCCCGCGCAAGATTCAATCGACGCGCGTCCCGATTGCAGTCGGCGATGATGGCGCGTTAGCGATGCGCCCGTGTTCTTTCCCATCCCGACGATCTTGCCCTGTCGATCGACGAAGCAGCCGACGACATCATCGAATTCGAATCGCCCATGGCTGAGCAATCGTTCGACGGTCCAGAATGTCATTTGCGCATCATCGCTGATCCGCCCCGCTCGCACGTCGCTCCCGCGCAAGTGATCGACGATTGTTCCGAATCGTTGGTGACGCGAATCAGGATCAAAACGCCACTCCGTTGAATGCCCCAGCGCATCGCCAACGCCGACACCGATCAACATCCCCGCGACACGATGGTCGGCTCGCAGTCGCTGCACGTCGACGGAGATCGGCGTCGATGAAAGCAAGTCGCCGCGTCGGATCGGGATCCGACGCTGATCGATCAGATCGTCCAACGAGTCCACCGAAAAACTCTCGTCGTCGAAGTCATCAAAGAGGCTGGGGGTGCGCTGCGTCATGCCGCTTAATATAAGTCGGCAACCAACGGAGATGTTTGAGTCCAAGGCGGAGATACCCGCCAAGTGCTCCCAAGCCCGCGTTCGTTGTACGTATCTGGATTCGTCGCCTGAATAACGACACCTTTCATTACCAGCCGTACCACGACCGCTACCAAGGCAAACTGCAAACCCAAAAAGCCTGACGCCAATTCGGCACCAGGCTTTCAAAGAAATACCCCCGGCGGGATTCGAACAACGGGACTGAAAAACCGAAAAAGGCCAGTCAACCGGATCGGCGGTGTCACGGGCGGTGTCATCGTGTTCAATCCAGGACATTAAAGCTCAAGAATTGCTGCAGCTGTGGTATGTGAATCGTCACGTGCGTAAATCGCTCGCGGATCTTTTCGACAACTCGCCGCAGATCATCGGCCGCTCCCAGGCTTGCGTGGGCACTGCCAAAGGGCAGACTCGGCAACACGACCATGTCGTTCTGTGCACAAGTGATCGCGCGAACTTGAAATTGGTACTGGTTGTAGAAACGGTGAAAGAGGACGAGCTGTTGATTGCCATGCGCGGGATCGTCGAAGGTGTCGATGTCCAACGTGATCTCGGCTGGCGCTTGGGCAAAGGAATCGACGAAACGGTCGATGAATCAGTCTTTCATCTTCAGCAGATCGGTTGCGGTGACGACGTTCTCCGACCGTGAGATGATCGGTTGGCTAAGTCATCGTCTTCGGGCGACCGACCGGCGATGAGTTTAAAGATGGGATTACTTCGCAGTGAGTCGTGATCGTTTTGGTCTTCGTATCCGGCGATGATTCCAAAGACAAACACGGCAGACACGAAGGGGCTTCGTCGCTCATCCACATTCGGCCCGCTTGGGCTTCATTCCCCGGCCTTTGCCGGATCAATACTTGGCACACGATCGACGCATCGAACGACCGTTGCATTCCTGATTGTCTTAGATGTTAAACGCTGGTCTTGTCGCAACTCGGGAGGAGCTCGAGTTGCCAAGTCGTGATCGTTGTCGAGCAATCGCGACAACCGGACAGATGGGCGGATTGCTGCGACCTTCGCCTCGGTGGTCAACAGCAACCGACAAACTTAGAAGTAGGCGACCCGTCTTGACTGCGACTGTATCCCATGAGGTAAAACCACCTCTCGACTTGATGCGACACGTTGATCGATGATGACATCGATTCGCCCGGTGTTCGTTTGAATGTCCGCTGATTCTCTGAGAATCATGAACTCTGGGCCAACCTGGGCTAAAGCGAGTATCTGCCCGGCGACGGCGAGTCGAAGAACCACTTTCGCGGAATAAGGGTCTCGTGGAGTCTGCATGAACGAAATTGACTCTCGAAAGCGTGCTACCGAATACTGTCGGGCGTTGAATCGTGAGACCGACTTTGACAGCTTACTTGGAACCGGGCAAGAGGGATACGTTTGGAGAACGAATGACAATTCAGCCATCAAAGTCTTCGATCGAGTGGTGAATTTTGATCGGGAATTGGCTTGCTACCAAATTCTGTCTACGCATCAGATCAGCGACATCGATGGATTTGCGGTGCCGGAAATGCTGCAATTCGATAGCGATTTGCGAGTGATCGAGATGTCGATCGTGGCAGCTCCGTACATCCTGGACTTCGGGAAGTGCTACGTCGGCCGTCCACCTGACTTCCCGCCTGACGTGATGGAAGCCTACGAGCGTGAGCGTGAGGAATGGTTCGAGGGGAACTGGCCAATGGTGCAATCTGCACTTTGGACGTTGGAAACGCTGGGCATCTTCTATAACGATGCGCGGCCTGGAAACATCGATTGCACGGGTCACCCTGAATCAAAGCAGACCGGACTGTAAAGTCTGGTTCAACCACGAAACCAACTTGGAAAATCGCAAGCATCATCGGGCAACCGGCCGACCAGCTCAAAGCCGTCGCGTTGTTCCGATTCGGTCTTGAACATCCATTCCTGCTCGCTGGCCAAGGACCGACAGCACAACTGCCAAGAACACCGCCAGGATCAAGAACACCGCCAGGATTCCGAGGCCAGCATCGTCGCGACACCGCGGCGGTGTCACTGGCGGTGTCATCTCTGCCGATCAGGGCCGATCGGGAAGCAAGTCTACCCGTAAGAAACCACGAAAAAAGCCTGCCCTGATGACCTCGGAGGCATCAGGACAAGCTTACAGGCACCCCCGGCGGGATTCGAACCTGCGACCTGCTCGTTAGGAATGAGCTGCTCTATCCAGCTGAGCTACGGGGGCGATGTGGGAAGTTTGAACGTTAGGCGGGGAAGTTTGAATGGGGTACGGATTTTTTTGATCTGGCGCAATTCCCTCTGCCGAAGTTTAGCCGCCTCTTTGCCCCGTCGCCTGCCGACTTCCAGGGGGAAATTTGGGCCAGGCCGCCGCGATGGAATCCATGTCCTTCACGGGGCTTCAAGCTTTTGAAGCCGAACTGCCGCCGGCCCGTTTCTCGAAGTTCTTGCGTGAATATCGAAAAAATCAGAAAAGCCGGAATTTTCGCTGGCCCTTCCGTTCGCCAGACGGCGCGTTGCTTCTTAACGAAGAAATCCATCCCCGCTCGATGCACTGCAACTTGCATGCTGAGCTCCCAGCGTTGAGCTCCCGACACGGGGGGTCCTAATCAACTTTCCAATGGAAGCCATTGCCACGATGTCGAAATCCCAGAGTCTTTTCCGTCGGACGTTATCAAAGTTTGACCGCTCGCAGGATCGCAAAGGACCACGCCGTCGTCGGCCGTCGCGTCGTCTGTGTGCCGAGGCGCTGGAAGCCCGCCAGTTGCTGGCCGGTGACCTTTTCATCAACGAGATCATGGCCAGCAACACGGCCACCATCGAAGACCCCGATGAAGCGGGCGCGTTTGAGGATTGGGTGGAAATCTACAACGCCGGTACGGCAGCGGTCGATCTGGGCGGCATGTATCTGACCGACGATGTAAACGCGCCCACTCAATGGCAGTTCCCGGCTGGATCGACCGTCGCCGCCGGTGGCTTCCTTTTGATTTGGGCCGATGGTGAACCCGAACAGGGTAACAACCACGCGCCGTTCAAGTTGTCGGCCAGCGGCGAAGCGGTCGCCCTTTACGACACCGACGGCGCGACTCTGGTCGACTCGATCGAGTTCGGTGTGCAAACGGCTGATGTCGCCTATGGCCGTTCACCCGATGGTAGCGCAGCGCTCAGCGTCCTGACGACGCCGACGCCCGGTGCTGCAAACTCGGTCGTTGGCGAAGCGAATCTGGCGCCGAGCGCCAATGCGGGCGGTCCCTACTTCGGCACGACGGCGGATACGATTTCGTTGACGGCTGCAACGTCGTCCGATTCCGACGGAACGATTGCGACATACGCTTGGGACTTCGATCGCGACGGCGAGTACGACGATGCGTTTGGTGAATCGGCAAGCTTCTCGTCGGCCACCGTCGGAACATTCGTCGTCGGTTTGCAGGTGACGGATGATGACGGCGCGACCAGTGTGGACACCGGTACGATCAAAATCTCGCAAGTGGGCGAAGTTGCATCGCCGTGGGAAGCCGTCACCATCGATGACGAAGCGGCTGCGTTCTTTGACGACACCTATGTTCACGAACTCTCAATCACGTTTGAGGATGCCGACTGGTACAACACGCTGTTTACGTCGCACGACACCGATGCAGCCGACCCCTATTTCCAGGCCAACTTTGTCGCGGACGGGGTCGCACTGGACAACGTCGGTGTTCGCTTCAAAGGGAACTCGTCGTTTAGCGGCAGCGGCGTCAAGAAGTCGATCAAGATTGACTTCAACGAGTACGAAGATCTGACGTTCATGGGGATGAAGAAGCTGAACCTGAACAACAACTACAAAGACCCCACGATGCTGCGGGAGAAGTTGTTCTACGACTACGCTTCGAACTTTGTCGAAGGGGTTGGCCGCGCGGTGTTCACCAGGGTCACGATCAACGGCGAATTCTACGGGCTGTACACGGCGGTTGAACAAGTGGATTCGACGTTCACGCAAAGCCGATTTGGTGACGACGAAGACGGCAATTTGTACAAGGGCACGGCATCGGACGACGCCGTGCTGGAAGATCCATCAGCCGACTTTGGTTCAGACTTGACGTATTTGGGTACCGATCAAGCTGCTTACGAAGCCTTCTATGAACTGAAGACGAACGAAGCCGCGAACGATTACTCGCAGTTGATCGAGATGATCGATGTGCTCAACAATACTCCGTCGGCCGAGTTGGCGGATGCGATCGAACCGCTGCTGGACGTTCAGGACACGCTTGCTTCGCTGGCGCTGAACAACCTGTTCGTGAACTTGGATTCGTACTCGGGCGCGGCTCACAACTATTACTTGTATGACCGTGATGACACGGGCCAATTCACACACTTGTTGTGGGATGCAAACGAATCGTTCGGCACGTTCACCCAGTTTGTTGATCGAGGAACCAACGTTGTCCAACTCGATCCGTTTTTTCTGCCGGTGGGTACGGGGGGGCGTCCCGGACAGCCCGTTGAGGAAGAACTGCGTCCGCTGGCCGAAAACCTGTGGGCGGTCGAAGAGTACAGTACCGCGTATCTGCGCGATCTCGCCGAAATGTTGCGTGAAGGTTTCGACACCACCTCAGCCTCCACTCGAATCAACAAGCTAGCGAATCTGATTCGCTCCGATGTCTCGGCCGATCCTAACAAGCAGTTCACACTCGCACAGTTCAATTCGAACCTGACGACGAACGTGACGTCGGGAGGGAGGACGATTTACGGTTTGACGAGCTTCATCTCATCTCGGGCGTCGTACCTGTCTTCGACTTTAGACGGATATGCACAGCAGTCGGATTTGGCGCTGAACGAATTGATGTCCGCCAACGTCGCAACGGCACAAGACCAAGCGGGTGACTTCGATCCTTGGGTTGAAATTTACAACAACGGTCCCGGATCGGTATCGTTGGCTGGGTTGTACCTGACCGATAGCGCCACCGAACTTAGCAAGTGGGCGATTCCGACGGGCAGTCTGAACGATGGTCAATTCCTAACGATTTGGGTTGATGGTGAAACCGGCGAAGGCAGCAATCACGCCAACTTTTCGCTCAGTGCATCCGGTGGGGAAGTGTTTCTGACCAACGGCACGACGGTGATTGATACGATTCCCTACGGCGCAGTCTCAAGCGGCAACACACTGGCTCGCATCCCCGACGGCCTTGGTGAATTGGAAGTAACGTCCCAACCCACGTTTGGGGCGAGCAATATCGCCGCCGTCCCAACGGTTGAACCGGTCGTGATCTACATCAACGAAATCATGGCATCCAATTCCTCGACGATTGAAGATCCGGACGAAGCCGGTGCGTTTGAAGACTGGGTCGAGCTGTACAATCCCGGCGCGACGGCGGTGGATTTGAGCGGTTTCTATTTGACCGACGACCCTACCAGTCCGACGAAGTGGCAATTCCCTGCTGGATCGACCATCGGCGCGGACGGTTATCTGATCGTCTGGGCCGATGACGAAGTTGCTCAAGGAATCAATCACGCCGCATTCAAACTGTCGGCCGGTGGCGAGTCTGTTTCGCTCTACAATATCGACGGCACGACGTTGGTTGACTCGGTCGTGTTTGGTGCACAGACCACCGACGTTTCGTACGGACGTTTTCCCAATGGAGCTTCGGAATTATTGTCGTTGTCGGTCGCCACGCCCGGTGCCGAAAACATCAACCCAATCACCGTCGCAACGATTGCGACACGAAGTGTTTTCTACAATGGTGCAACGGGCGCCAATCTAAGCAGCGTTGGTTCAGCAGACAACGCGATCGCGAGCGACAAGAGTGCGTTACTGCCCGGCGAATCGTCAACTTATGCGAACTATACGAACTACTCTCGCGGACTCAATGGCGTCATCGTTGACATCAACGATCTTCCAACGACCGCAACCGAGAGTCTCGTTTTGGGAAGCTTGCAGTTTGCACAGTGGAACGGCATCAGCGCGGCTGGGTTTGATGTTTTACCTGCCGCCGCGATTCCATCGGTGACGATTCTTGCTGGCAGTGGCGTAGGTGGATCGACACGGGTCAAGATCACATTCCCGGACAACGCGGTCCAGAACACATGGCTTCGCGTGAAGGTTGCCGCGAATACAACCACCGGCCTCGCATCGGATGACGTGTTCTACTTTGGAAACGTCATCGGCGACTTCAACATCGGCAATACCGCTACGCAACTTCGCGTTAACGCGACTGACACCGGTGCTGTCCGCGGCAATCAATCGACCGCAGCGAACTCTTCCGCTGTGACGAGCATCTACGACGTCAATCGTGACGGTCGGGTGAATGCGACGGATACGGGAATCGTCCGAAGCAACCAGCAGACCGCTGGCATCGTCGCACCAATTTCGGTTCCAGCAGCCGCCCTGTCGGCCGCGCCCGCTTTGTCGCTCGCAGCGACTACGCAGTTGGTCATGGCCAGCGTGGACTCGGTCGAAGCGACCTCATTGGCTACCACGTCAGTGACGACGACTCCATCGGTCGAGGTAGGCGGAGCGGAAGAAGAATCCGTGCGACAACGTCGCCAGCGGACGTATGACCGACTCGCTAAACGCTTACGAAACGCCGTTATCGTCTCGGATTCGGCGACTGGAGACGAAGGCAACACTGGAAGAACGGATTCGGACGTCGTCGCCAGTAGGTCCGTTGACCGCCTATTGTCAAGACTCGAAAGACTGGACCTGTATTTTGCCTCTCTTTGAGCATCACTTGATTACTCTTGTACGCATCCTTGAATTGACACTTTGAAAGAAGATAGACAAATGAAGATTCTCTCCTTTGGTCTTGGGCTCCTAATCGCTGGATCCATGCTCGTTTCCACGGCCAGTGCTGCGGTTGTGATTTCGGCTCCAGCGTCTGGACCCATTTTTGAACAAGATTCCGGAATCCAGTCCGTCGATGTATTTGCACGTTGGAACGGAATCGGAGATCCGGCCGGGATTGCCTTGACCGTGGACTTTAGCCTGGGCAATGGAGCGACTTTCGACACGCCCAGTGCCGGGATCTTCGACCGTTCGGGTTTGATCGGAAACGGAAACATCATCAGCGCTGGCTCCAGCTTCAATCGCGACACCACCAATCCGGGCGTTGCGTACCTGAGCATCGAGTACGATTTGCCACAAACGTTTCCGACCGACGATGCTCTGTTGACAACGCTTAGCATCAACACCAACGGGCTTGCGCCGGGCACCTACGCCGTCAACATTGATGATGCGCAACTGGACGGCAACCTTGGTGTCTTCACCGGTGGTTCATTCCAAATTGTTGCAGCCGCCGTACCCGAGCCCGGATCGTTCGTGGCCCTGGCAGCAGCAGGCGTTGCACTCTGGGTGCGACGACGGCGCAAGGCAAAGCAGTTCGCTTCCGTCGCTGCTTAGCATCGCATGACCAACAACGGACGATTTTACGCATCGCGGAAGTCGCTAACGGTTGGTCGACTCAGCTAGACTTTTGCCACGAATAACACGAATGGACTTGCACTGATTCGTGTCCATTCGTGCGATTCGTGGCAGCAAAACCATTTCGTTGAACGAAACTCGTGACGAGGTCGCTACGTCAGTTGTTGATCACGCGACGCTTGGTCCATCTTGGGTTCAAACACTTTATGCGACAACCAATTCTTGGAAGCGACTTGTCTTGTTCGGTTAACAAGTTGACCGTTTAAGGAATCGTCAAAAACTCAGTTCACGTTGTCGACGTGAAGCGAGATGTTCGCGTCCGATACGAACCTATTTTGATCGCGTGGCCAGTGCGACGCGGACGGTCTTGGCGACTTGTTCGCCCAGTTTCGCGGATCCCTCGGGCTTGTAGTGGACGTCGGCTTTGTTTTGCAAGTTCGCGATGGAGACGGCGACTTCATACATCGGATCGGTTTCGATACCGCCAATTTCAGCCATCACTTTGGCGGCGACTTCGTTGTATCGCTTAGAATCGCCGGGGACGCGGCCTTTGGCTCCGTCAGGTACCGGCGTGGTTTCTCGCCAAATCACCGTGGCGCCGGTCGCCTTCAATCGCTCGGCGATCTTCCGCAGGTTCTTGGCGTATTCGTCGATCGGAACCTGGGGTGCACTGGTCGGGTCGGTCGGGTCGGCGAGGTTCTGGCCTTTGGGGCCCATGAATTTCAGGTCGTGAAGCCCGAAATTAAAGTGAATCACGTCCCATTCGGTATCGCCGATCCATGTTTCGAGTGATTTCAAGCCGGTTGTCGTTGGTCCACAATTGGTGGCGGGTCGCCAAACGTTGGCTTCCCCTGCAAGCTGTTTACGTGCGTCTAACATGTAGCCGATGGAGATCGAGTCGCCGATCAGCAACACGTTCGGCAAACTGGCGTCGACTTCGGGTGGCAAAAATTGAGGCCGCATCTTTTTGGGCGGCGTTTTTTTCGTTGCCACCTGAGCTTGGGTATGGACCGGTAGGGCTGCCGACGCGACCAGCAACAACATTGCGACCCAACTTGGCTTGAACACATTCATCATCTTCTTGACCACCCGATTTGTATGACTGACGAAACACTCCGCGCGACCTATCGTATTCTGGACGCGTCGACAAATCGAGCCTTGGAAGGTCTGCGGACCATGGAAGAGTGGGCTCGGTTCGCGATCGACGATCCCGCGATGTCGTCGGAATTGAAGTCGATCCGTCATTTGGTGGCAGGCGCCATCGGCCGGCTGCCTCGAACATCGTTGTTGCTGGCCCGCGATACGCCGGGCGATGTGGGGACACAGATTTCGTTGCCGACGGAAATGTCGCGAGCTTCGGTCGCATCGGTGGTTGCCGCGGCAGCCGCGCGGACGGCCCAATCGTTAAGAGTGATCGAAGAGTACGGCAAGACAATCGATACTGAATTGGCCGCACAGATCGAACAGGCAAGGTATCGAACTTATACCGTGGCGTCGCGATTGGAGTTGACGTTGCCCGGGGATGATCGACGACGACGTTTACAAGACGCGTCGCTGTATGTGCTGGTCGACGCGGGCCGTGATGATGCGAGTTTTGGCGACGCGGCGCGGTCGTTGTATCAAAACGGCGTTGACGTTTTGCAATTGCGCGACCACGACGCGGATGATCGAACGCTGTTGGAACGGGCACGCCTCGGATCGGTGATTGCGGGTCAATGTGGCGGTTTGTTCATCGTCAACGATCGTGCGGACTTGGCGTTTGCCGCCGGGGCCGACGGCGTACACGTTGGGCAAGAGGAGTTGCCGGTGGCGGACGCGAGGCGGATTCTGGGGCCGACGAAGTTGATCGGACTGTCGACACATTCGATCGAACAGGCTCGCGATGCCGTTGCCGCCGGCGCGGACTACATCGGGTGCGGGCCGGTCTTTGCGGGGCATACGAAGTCGTTCGACCACTACGTCGGGCCGGCGCTGCTGGAGCAGGTTTCCGCCGAGATCGCGTTGCCTGCTTTCGCGATCGGCGGCATCGATTTGACGAACGTGGACCAGGTCACCTCGGCGGGAATCCACCGAGCCGCCGTGACGGGCGCGGTTCGCGACGCACCGGACCCGGCCGAGGCGGCGGCGGAATTGAAGCGACGGCTGGCAAAATAGCTGCGGCTTCTCGTTTGGCGGCGAGCATCTTAAAGTAGGGGGCCCCTGGCCTTACGAAAATTGAGTCGATCAACCATGCACGACACCCCCGAAGACGATTGGCCTCGCCGAGTCGCGATTCTTGGCGTCGGGTTGCTGGGCGGCAGCGTGGCGATGTCGATTCGTCGTCGACGCCCGAATTGCGTGTTTGTGGGCTATTCCCGCGACGCGGCTCGGTTGGCCGGCGCGGTCGATCGAGGCGTGATTGGCCGAGCCACCGGTTCGATCGAAGAAGCGTGCCGCGACGCCGATGTCGTCGTCGTGGCCACGCCGGTGGATCGGATCGCCGGCATGGTGATCGAGGCGGCCCGGCACAGCCCGGCCGGATGCTTGATCACCGACGTCGGCAGTACCAAGTCCGGGATCGTCGCGAATGTCGAAGAAGATCCCGTCGCGATGGCCAAGTTCGTGGCGGCTCACCCGATCGCGGGCAGCGAAAAGTCCGGCAGCCAGCATGCCGTGGCGGATTTGTTTGACGGAAAAGTGGTGGTTTTGACGCCACAATCGACCGAGCAGATGGCGGACCAGGTGGCGGGAACGGCGATGGTCGGGCGGGCTGATCACTTTTGGAAAATGACGGGCGGGACCACGATCACGATGTCCGTCGCCGACCACGACGCCCACTTGGCAGCGGTCAGCCACGTGCCACACTTGGTGTCCGCCCTGGTCGCCCGAATGGTCCCACCGGCGGCAAGATCGTTGGTCGGCAGCGGGTGGACGGACATCACGCGAGTCGCGGCCGGCGACCCCGAAATGTGGACGGCGATCTGCCGCGAAAATCGCACCGCCATCGCCGGCGAGTTGGCTCGATTGGCGAGCGAATTGGATGGCCTGCGGCAGATCATTCAAGATGCGGATGACGTGCTGCTGCTGGACTGGTTGGCTCACGCCAAACGAACCAAAGAATCAATTCAATCAGCCCCAACGAGCGGACGGAGACGATTCGATGCAGATTGACTCAATTCAAAAGCAAGTCAAACCAGAACTCCAACAATGTCTGTGAAAACGTCAAAGAAGTTTCGTTTTTCGATTGCTTTGATTCTGTTCCTGGTCGCTTGCGTTGCGGGCCTGCTTGGCGGCTATCGGCTTGGGTTTGACCAAGGCTATGCGTCGGGCAACGCCAAGTGGGAAGCGGAACAGCCCTATCCGATGGCTCACCCAGTCGGTGATTTGTTGCGCCAGACTGCGATCGATCCGACGAAGAACATCGACTCGCCGGATCTGGGCTGGGAATCGTTGATCCGCGTGATCCAGACGACGGTCGCACCGCAAGAATGGGATCTGTTGGGGGGACCCTGCACGGTGGCGACTGCACCTTTCGCGGAATCGTTGGTGGTGAACGCAACGTCGGACACGCATCAGGCGATAGCGAATTTGCTTACCGATCTCGAAACATTGAAGCCTGCGATCGCTAAGGAACAGGAAGTGTTGCGGCAGCAAAGAGCGGCCGCGGCCGCCTATCGGGCAGAGCAAATGGCAACTCTCTCGGAACGAATCGGCCACCCCGTCGAGGCCATCCAATCCAGATTCAATCTCAATGGCGAGTGGAATGTCGCCGTCGCACCCTCAAAAATCGTGACACTGAGCTACCGTTTCCAAATGGAAGGTGCTCTCTCCATCGAGTCGCTGATCGATTCGAAGTCGCCCGCCATCGATACTTGGTACATGGTAGCGGCGGGTAGTTTGGTGATGAATGGAAAGGCGTACATCGCTGCGACCACGCAGCTCGGCGAGCTGGTGCTAGCCGACCCCCAAAACATCGAGAACGGCGTCCTGCAGATTGCGACACCGGCCAAGTCGCCATAGTCTAGCGGAATTGGGCCGACTCACGCTGCCAACGACTCACGACTGCATTCGTCCGTTGGATCACTGGCTCTCGGCGATGTATGTCAGGTCCGTTACATTCTGGGCAGAACAGTCAGTGTCCCGGCCGCCCCGGAGCGGCTTTGACTGAGCGTTGAAAAATTAAAAACAAACGAACGAAAGTATTCCCATGCCGCTTTGGCAAATCGATATTTATCCGGCCGAGAACCAAGTCGACCGTGAAGCGATCCGCACCAGCGAAGAGATCGCCGAGCTCGGCTTGGGACAGAATGTTTCCGTTGCCTTCGCGCGAGGATTCTTGGTGCAAGGGAACTTTGCCGAAGACGAAGCGATGCGTCTGGCCGGCACGTTGTTGTCCGATTCGATCACCGAGCATTCGGTCGTTGCGATCGCGGGCGACGATGTGCTAAACGAACCGCCCGGTGAGCAAACTGTTCAAGTCAACGTGATGCCCAAACCGGGCGTGATGGATCCGGTCGCGGCCAGCACGTTGGGCGCGGCACGCGACGCGGGCTTTGCCGTCGACGCGGTTCGCACGATGCGGAAGTATTGGATCGGCGAAGTCGAAGACGCTTCGTTGGATGCGATTTGTCGCCGCGCGCTATCCAACGACGCGATCGAACAAGTCGTTGTCGGTCCGCTTGCGATGGACAAGTTGGACGTCGGGTCGCCGGGCGAGTTTGAGTTGGTGACGATTCCGATTCGCGAACTCAGCGACGAAGGGCTGGCGAAGTTATCCAAAGACGGCCAACTGTATTTGACTCTGGTCGAAATGCAGACGATCCGCGCGCACTTCGTCAAGATCGGCCGCGACCCGACCGACATCGAACTCGAATCGGTTGCTCAGACTTGGTCGGAACACTGTAGCCACAAAACGCTGGCCGGCCGGATCGCCTACCAGGGTCCAGGGTATGAAGGACACGGCGCCGACGGCGAACCGATGGCGGATAAACGTCAGTATGAAAACATGCTGAAGGAAACCATCTTCGCCGCCACGCAGCAGATTCGCAAAACACTCGGCGACAATGACTGGTGTGTCAGCGTGTTCAAGGACAACGCAGGCGTCGTCACGTTCGATGACGAGTACCACGTGTGCTTCAAGGTTGAAACGCACAACCACCCATCGGCGTTGGAACCCTACGGCGGTGCCAACACGGGCATCGGTGGTGTGATCCGCGACCCCATGGGTACCGGCATGGGCGCGAAACCGATTTGCAATACCGACGTGTTTTGTTTCGCGCCGCCGGACACTCCCGTCGATTCGCTGCCGCCGGGAGTGCTGCATCCGCGCCGCGTGATGAAGGGCGTCGTGTCGGGGGTTCGCGACTACGGCAACCGAATGGGGATCCCCACGGTCAACGGCGCGGTCTATTTCGACAAACGATACCTGGGCAACCCGCTGGTGTACTGCGGCAACGCGGGGCTGATCCCGGTCGGGATGGAAGACAAAGAAGTCAAGCCAGACGACTTGATCGTCGCGATCGGCGGACGTACCGGGCGTGACGGCATTCACGGTGCAACCTTCAGCTCGGCCGAACTGACCAGCGAATCGGAATCATTGTCCGGCGGCGCGGTTCAGATTGGTAACGCGATCACCGAAAAGATGGTTCTGGACGTTTTGATCCAAGCTCGCGATCGCGGCTTGTTCAACGCCGTGACGGATTGCGGTGCGGGCGGGTTCAGTAGCGCGGTCGGCGAGATGGGCGAACACTTGGGCGCCGAAGTTTGGCTGGACAAGGCACCGCTGAAGTACGACGGTTTGACGTATACCGAGATTTGGATTTCGGAAGCTCAAGAGCGCATGGTGTTCGCGGTCCCGCAAGACAAATGGGACGAATTGCGCCAGCTTTGCGAGAGCGAAGGTGTGGAAGCGGCGGCGATCGGACGCTTCGTGCCGACGGGGCGGTTGCTGCTGACCTATCAAGGCCACACGGTCGGAGATGTATCGATGCAGTTCTTGCACGATGGTCGCCCGCCGATCATTCGCGATGCGGTCTATACGCCGCCGCAAACACAACCGCTTTCTGTTCCCGCGATGAGTCCCGACGATCATCGTGCCGCGCTGCTTGCGATCATGGGCAGCCTGAACGTGGCCAGCAAGCAATGGGTGATCCGACAATACGACCACGAAGTCCAAGGCGGCAGCGTCGTGAAACCGTTGGTCGGTCCGCTGTGCGACGGCCCCGGCGATGCGGCGGTCGTTCGTCCACGGATGCAGTCGCGTCGTGGGCTGGTTTTGTCGTGTGGTATGAACCCGCACTACGGCGATTTCGATACTTACCATATGGCCGCATCCGCGATCGACGAAGCGATGCGAAACGCGGTAGCCGTCGGTGCCGATCCGTCAAAGATCGCCATCTTGGACAACTTTTGCTGGGGTTACACCGACCGCGCCGAAACGCTGGGGTCGTTGGTACGTGCGGCGATCGCATGCCAAGACATGGCGGTGACGTTGGGGACTCCGTTCGTTAGCGGCAAGGATTCGCTGAACAACGAATTCAGTTACTTCGAAAGCGACGGAACCAAGCAAACGATTTCGATTCCGCCGAGCTTGTTGATCAGCGCGATGGGCCAGATCGATGACATCGGCAAGGCGGTCACGATGGATGCCAAAGAAGTCGGTAACGTCGTGTTCTTGGTCGGTGAAACCAAGTCGGAACTGGGCGGATCGCATTTGTCCTTGGTTCGTGGTTTGACGGGCGGACAAGTGCCAACGGTGAACGCCGACATGGCAAAGGCAACGTTCGCGGCGATGCACGCGGCGATCATGTTGGGCCAGGTCCGTGCGTGTCATGACTTGAGCGAAGGTGGGCTGGCAGTTTCAGCAACCGAGATGGCGATGGCGGGAACGTGGGGGATGAAGATCGATATCGCGGCGGTTTGCGGCGGCAATTTGTCGGCATCCGAAGTTCTATTTAGCGAGTCGAACACGCGGTTCTTGGTCGAAGTTTCGGCCGAGGCCGCCGGTGATTTCCAAGCGTTGTTGGCGAAAAGCTCGGTTCCGGTTGCCCGGTTAGGTACAATCGAGGCCGACGAACGATTGGTCGTCACCAACGGCGCCGATGTGGTGCTGGATGTCTCGACCGCCGACGCCAAACAAGCCTGGCAAAAACCGCTCGCTTGGTAGACGTTGCCCGGGTTTAGCAGCGTGTTGAAAAAGGGGTCTGACCCTTTGGAGACGTTGCAGAAACATTGTGAATCCGAAACGTCGGAGAGGGTCAGACCCCTTTTTCAACACGCTGTTAGCCGAACACAAAGCCGACTTCATGATTTCCGCCACTCGCACTGCCACCACCACTGTCGTCATTTCGCGAGGCCAATCGCGGAATCCGGAAAAGCGTGGAATCGAGCAAGCGATCGCGGACTCGGTTGGCGCGTTGGACGGCGTCGATGTGCTGGTGATTCCGCACCTGTATGATTTGCCCAAGTCGAGCGAGTCGTACCAAAAGCTGAGCGATATCGAAGGCGACTTGGTGGTCGCGTCGTGGATCTACGGTCGGGCCGCTCACTGGGTGCTCGATCGCAACGGAATCGGCGGCCAGTATGGCGAAGTGCTGCTAGGCCAATCAAGCGATGACGACACTGGTGATGAACAATCCGATGCACCGGAGTCCGAAGGCGCAGACGGCGGACCGGTGGATCGGGTAACTGATTTGCACCCGCGGCCGAACCGCAACATACACTGCATCGACCTGAAGGTCTCGAACAACGCGAATGACTTCATTGCCGAGATCCGCCGGATCGTAGGCGTGGAAGATAACCCGCGTGAAACTTCGTTGCCGATCATTGGTGGCAAGATCGTGCAAGTCGACGAGACGACTTCGCGGCGGTGGTATCCGGTCATCGACTTCAGCCGATGCACCAATTGTATGGAGTGCGTCGACTTCTGTTTGTTTGGCGTCTACGGCGTTGATTACGGTGAAAATATCCTGGTCGAACAGCCCGACAATTGCCGCAAGGGCTGTCCGGCATGCAGTCGCGTTTGTCCTGAGAATGCCATCATTTTTCCCCAGCACAAAGCGCCGGCGATCGCCGGAGCCGAGGTCGAGGGCGAAGAGGGATTCAAAATCGACTTGTCCGTGTTGTTTGGTGCCCCGGCAACCGGCGACGATCCGATCGCCACGGCGGCGCGCGAGCGGGACGAGCAGCTTTTGTTGTCCGGTCGTGACGCCGTTGGCATCGACGACCAGCTTTCCAAACGCCAAGCTGCGATGAAGGCACAACCGAAGGATTCGCTCGATCGTCTGATCGATTCGCTTGACTCGTTCGATCTTTAGTCAATCTTTTGCTTTGTCGCGAAAAATCGTCTCGCTATCGACCTGGAATCCAATTGAAGTGATTTTCGGGGTCAACTTTCGAGTGCGTCCAGGCCGATACAACGCCTATGTATCGCCTGAACTCGGAGCACGACGTGCAGCATCGACGACCTTCTCGCACCACCAAACGACACACCCTTGGGGCCGTCATCGCCGCCGGAATGTCCTGTGTCGCGATCATGCCATGCGATGCGGAAAACGTTCGCCTGGTGACGCCCTCGACGGCTCGTTTGATGCCACCGACGTCGGTGACCGCGCCGCCCACCGCTCGGGTCGAGGCAGTCGCACCCGCGCCGCCGCCGGTCCGTTCGACCTTGACGCTGGAGTCAGCGCCGGTTGCCCGCATTGCGTCCGCACCGACAGATCGAACCGCCGACTCGAACGCAGCCCCGCCGTCGTCCATCGCGAAAGACGGAGAAATGTCGCTGGAGGCACCCAGCAATTCGACTTTGGAATTGCGGGTGGCGCGGCGGCCATGGTTGCTGGAAAAACTGATCAATCCAGGCGGATCGGATTCTCAATCGATGGATCCACCCAAGCCGCCGACGGAGCTTCCCGATCCCCCGTCGTTGGGGCGGATGCCGACCAAGCCAAGGCTGGACAATCAATCGATCGATCTGGGTGACGACGATGGTTGGAACCGTCGCGGTCAGATGCCGGCGCCGCGTTTGAACGCCGTGATCGAAGAACCCTCGTTGAAGTTGGTCCAGCCTCGCGAAGCGGCGCCGATCACGCAGCCCCGCCAGGTCCCGCGTTTGCAGCCTGAGCCAACCGCTCAGCCGAGCGTGAAACCGAATCGATTGGGCGCGCCAGACCAGTCCGAGTCGGCTCGGATCCCTGAGACGCACCGTCCAACGACTCAACCTCGAACGCCGCAAACCCGAACGCCACTGAATGTGGCGTCGGATGGACCGATTCCGTTGACCGATCCGCCGGCCATGCGGACCCGCAATTCACGACCGGCACCCACGACAAAAAGTCGCTCGATCTCATCGGACGCGCAAGGCGACAACGAAGGCCCCAGCCCCGCCTTCGTCGGTGATGTCGACCCATTAAGCGACGATGGCGGGGTGACCGTCCGAAAACTCAAGATCGCCCGCGACGGAACTCCCGTCGACGACTCGGGTCGAATTCCACCGGAGAGCACGTCGCTAGCCGCGCCGGCAAAACGATCGGTTTCGGATCTACCCGAGTACGTCAAAGCGGCCAAGCCACTTCGAGAAGTCGAAGTCGAGGCACGTTCCGTTGCACCGGAGTCGAAAAGCGAGCCGGTCGATGAGATCGATTCGATGGACTTGAATTCGGCATCTCGGTCCAAGGCTGTGGCGCCGCGTGAAGCAAGGCAGCCGATCGACTATGCCGGTTTCCCTCAGTCGGAAGTTCCCGTATCGAATACGGTGGGGCGATTGCAGGGCGTGATGCGTTCGTGTTTGGCGTACTATCACAACAAAGCGGAAATCGCAAACGAAAGAAGCAACTGGGGCATGATGCACGCGATCATGGTCTACGGCATCGATACGCAAGTGAAGGTCGACAACCGGTCCTACAGCACGATCGCTTGGATTGCGGGCAACAACGCGTGTCGAGGACAACGGTTGCTAACGACAAAGAACGATCGTATCGTCGCGAAGAGCGGGGTCGGGTTGCAAGGTCACCAAGGGCAAATGTTGGCCGTCTTCTCGCTGTGTGACGTGCCGACCGACTATCCCCTTTACGCGGATGGCAAAAAATTCGCATTGAGTGACGTGATTCGCGAAGAGCAACTGGCGTGCAAGAGTGGTGAGGAATTGACGTTCACGCTAATCGGCTTGTCGCACTACATGGACACCGATGCAACGTGGAAGGCCGAGGACGGCAGCCCGTGGGATTTCGAGCGACTGATTCGCGAAGAACTGGCCCAGCCCATCGTGGGCGCGGCGTGCGGCGGAACGCACCGGTTGATGGGGTTTGCGCACGCACTGCGGAAACGTCGCGCCGAAGGCAAGCCGATTGACGGTCAGTGGAAGCGGGCAGAAACATTCACCGAAGACTTCATCGACTATGCCTACCGATTGCAAAACCGGGACGGGTCGATGAGTACCGATTGGTTCGAAGGACGCGAGAACGATGACGACATGGATCGAAAGGTCCAAACAACCGGCCACATCGTCGAATGGTTGTTGACCGTCACGCCCGATTCTCAGCTTCAGAATCCCCGGCTCGTTGCCGCGATTCGGTATCTGTTGACGTCGATGCATAGCGAACGGGATCATGACTGGAGCATTGGTCCGAAGGGTCACGCACTGCGATCGCTGGCGATGTACTACGATCGCGTCTATCGGCCCGACACGCCGCCGTGGCGGACTCCGATGACGGCCAGATCGGCCGGCAATTCGCGTCGATAAATGTGCGGACGAGGACCGTCGTCCGAGCTCGACCTGTGCGAAGATGGGCGGATCGGCTAAAACAGTCTGTCTGGGCGACGGAAGATCCTCTTGCTTTGAAATGGCTCCCCACGTGGCGACGCAACGACTAACCAAACACAACGCGGCCATGGTCGAGGCGGCGATCGCATTATTGAAAGCCCGCAACGCCGACGCCCTGTTGGTGCTGCTGGACGGATCGACCGACTGGAAACGCATCGCCGAAATGGCGGCCGGGACCGACAAACCCGTGATTGTGGCCGTCGACAGCTCGGAAGACCTTGAGGGAGCGGCCGAAGCCGGGCTGAAGCCGCTTGCGCTCAACAAAGAAAAAGCACCGCTGCTGGAACGATTGCAGCATGCGATTCTAGAGGCCGCCGCCGATGAGTTCATTCGGACCAATGGCGAAGTCGTGGCCGTCTACAGCGGGTTCCACCAGGGCCGACTCGATTCAATCAGCCACCTGCAACTGGACGAGCGGATGCGGCGGCTGACGACCCGTGACCTACAGATGCTCGAAAGCCGCGTTCCACTACCGACGATCAAAGCGGTGATCGATCTGGCCGCTCAGATCGGCCGCGAGGGCCGTGAAGGCAAGCCGGTCGGAACCCTGTTCGTCGTCGGCGACACGCGGAAAGTGCTCGAACATTCTAACGATTCCGGTGTCGATCCGTTCCGCGGATACAACCGAACGTTCCGCAACCTGTTGGACGCAAAGGTCCAAGACGATGCGAAAGAGATCGCCCAGCTCGATGGCGCCTTCGTTGTCGGCAGTGACGGCGTGATCGAACGCAGTCGCCAGATGCTGGAAGTCTCGCACGAAGACCTAACGATGACCAAGGGGCTCGGGGCTCGCCACTGGGCAGCCGCGGCAGTGACTCGCAAAACGAAAGCCATCTCGGTCGTCGTCAGCCAATCGACCGGCACGGTTCGTTTGTACCAAGACGGTAACCTGGTGATGCGGATCGAACCGATGGAAAAAGCGGTGACGTGGCAAGAGTTTGCGTTCGAGCCGCCATCGTCCTCGCACCAACCCGAATCGTGAGCCGCGCGACGGGCCGCATCGGACTCGTCTCGGCGACCACCTTGGTCGCCGCCAGCATGATCGGAGTTGGCGTCTATACCACTAGTGGCTTCACGCTCGCGGCGCTCGGTTCACCCCAACGCGTCGTCGCGGCATGGTTGGTCGGCGGATTCATCGCCATCTGCGGCGCGATCGGATACGCCAACCTGGTGTCGCGGTTTGCCGAATCGGGCGGCGAGTATCTGTTTCTGTCGCGGACCTTGCATCCGGTCGCCGGCGTGATGGCCGGATGGGTATCGATGTTGGCCGGATTCACCGGCGCAATCGCGGTCGCGGCGTTGGGTTTGGAAGAGTATCTGACCCCGATGCTGAGTGATCAAGTCGCGTCGCTGCCGGGCGGCACCGTTGCGATCACTTCCGTTGTTGCAGCCGCCGTCTTGCATGCCATCGGCGTTCGCAGTGCGTCGCGGATTCAAGATGCCATCGTGATCGTGAAGCTGGCCTTGATCGCGGCCTTGGTCGTGTTTGCATTGCCGTCCATTCGTCCGGGCGACGCCGCTTCGATCGTTGTCGATACTCCGATGCATTGGCTTGACTTTTCCGGCCAATTGGTGTGGATTTCGTTCAGCTATGCCGGATTCAACGCAGCAGTTTACATCGCGGGCGAAGTCGACGAACCAAGCGTCAACGTGCCACGGGCGTTGGTCGGTGGAACGGTGATGGTCACGATCGTTTACATAGTTTTGAACACGATCTTTGTCTACTCGGCGCCGATTTCGGTCATCACCGACGGCGATAATATCTCGCAAGTCGCAGCAACTGCCGCCATGTCACTCGGTGGCGACCGTTTTGCGATGATGGTCCGCGCGGTTATCGTCGTTTCGCTGCTGACCAGTGTGTCGGCGATGGTAATGACGGGGCCTCGCGTGTATTCCAAGATGGCGGACGACGGCTTCCTGCCACCGTTTTTGCGATTCACCGACCGTCCTCCCGTCGCGGCGATCGCCCTGCAAGCGGTGCTTGCGATCATTGCGATTTCGGTTTCGACGTTGCCCCAGTTGCTCGGTTACCTCGGTCTGACGCTTTCGGTCTGCTCGGCGTTGACGGTCGCCATGCTGTTGGTACTGCGAATCCGTGGCACGATCGAACGATTGCCCATGTACGGTATCCCACCGGCGATCTACGTCGCCGCAACGCTTGGTATCGCAGTCATGTACGCGATCAACAAACCCGAACAAGCCATCGCGGCGATATTGACACTGGTTGTCGGCATCGGCTTCTACGCAATCAAGCGATAGAAAACGGGTCCACGTCGGGTGATTGGATGTTGGTTTGCTATGGCTCGATTAGTCTTCCGACGACGTCGCGCCAATTGCCAAGTTCCTGTTGTCGTACCAACTTCATCGTTGGATACCAGGGCGTTGATTCGCCGGTTTGTAACCAGCGCCAATCCGGCACCCGGCCCAGCATCATCGTCACGTCCGCGCCGACGGCGCCGGACAAGTGGGCGATCGCGGTGTCCGTTGTGATCACGCCGTCCAGGTTGGCAAGGATTGCCGTCGTATCGGTAAACGCACCCTCGGTGGCATCCAGGTGATCGGGCAAGCGAACGATGCGATCGCCGAAGTTGCAGGTTTCCAGTTGCTCGGCACCAAAACCGAACTGCAAATTGACCAGCGTCACATCGTCCCGTTTCGACAAGGGTTCTAAGATCGATAGCGGCACGCTGCGGTAAACGTCTGCGTGGTGTTGCGGGTTGCCTTGCCAATTGATCCCGATGCGACGTCCGGTCGTGTTGTCGTCGAGCCAACGTCGCCAGTACTCGACCAATTCTTGCGAGACGTTCAGGTAGCCATCGTTCGGTTTGATCAAGTCGGTGCGATAGTTGATGCGTCCATCGACTTGATACAGAACATCGATCGCTTCGATCATCGAGACTTGATAGTCGACCGGAGGCGGAACGTCTGCGTCGGCGATCAAACGCGTCACACCCAACGAATTGGCCGTTGATGTGAACAATGGAATCAATTTTTTCGCGCACTGCAAAATCACCGTCGCGCCGCGGTCCACCATCGTTTTGGCGACTCGGACAAAGTGGATCGCGTCACCGAGTCCCTGTTCCGGATACAGCAGCACCGTTTTTCCGGTGATGGGTTCGCCGTTCCAAATCGGCGCCGCGGTTTTTGGGCGATACAGGCCCGGCATCTTCCATCGCCACCGGTAGTGCTGCCAACCGACGTCGTAGTTGCCTCGCAGCAGTTCGATCACACCGAGGTTGCGATGCAATTCGGCATTGTCCGGATCGATGGCCAAACCCTGTTCGTACCAGTGCAGCCCGCGGTCGATGTCTCCCGTCCAGATCCATAGGGTTCCGCGGTTCTTCAGCGCCGACAAGTAGCGGGGATCTTGGTCCAACGACGTTTGAAAACACCGATCCGCTTCGTCGACTTCGCCCGACATTCGCAGCGAGTTGCCCAAGTTGTTCCAAGCGATGGGATAGACGGGTTTGATCTTGATCGCTTTGCGGTACGCGTCGGCGGAATCGGCAAACTGTCGCCCGTCGAACAGTGCGATGCCCAGATACACCCACGCATCGGCGTCCCTAGGTGACGCATCGATCACGCCGCGATAGATCGCCTCGGCGCGGGCGACATCGCCGCTCTGATGGATCTTCCAAGCTTGTTGCAGGGTCGTAGACGACATCGTTTGGAATCCGTTCGAAGTTGCAGCAGGTTGACGTATCGATACGAAAAAAGCGACGTGAATTTGCGAAACAAAAACACGTCGCTTCCTAAGAGATCAAGTTGCGATCGCGGCTTAGTCCAAGAAACCGACCAGATCTTGGCTGCGGCTGGGTTGTTGCAGTTTGCGGACAGCCTTGGCTTCGATTTGTCGAATACGTTCGCGGGTGACCTTGAAGATATGACCGACTTCTTCGAGCGTGTAGCTGTAGCCGTCGCCCAGGCCGTAACGCAGTTTGATGATTTCGCGTTCGCGGTACGACAACGACTTCAACACACCGGCGATACGATCGCGAAGCATTTCTTGCGTCGCACCGATCTGCGGGCTTTCCGCTGTTCCGTCGGGCAGCAGGTCGCCGAACTGGCTGTCTTCGCTGTTGCCGACCGGACGATCCAACGAGATTGGGAAACGCGACATCGTCAAAACGCGGCGAGCTTCCTCGACGGTAACGTCTGCACGACGAGCGGTTTCTTCGATCGTGGGTTCACGACCGAGTTCTTGCAGCAATTGTCGAGCAACGTTGCGAACTCGCGACATGGTTTCGACCATGTGAACCGGAATTCGGATCGTTCGGCTTTGGTCGGCGACGGCGCGAGTGATCGCTTGTCGAATCCACCAAGTCGCGTACGTACAGAACTTGAAGCCACGACGGTATTCGAACTTGTCGACCGCCCGCATCAAGCCCGCGTTTCCTTCTTGGATCAAGTCCAAGAACGATAGGCCACGGTTGCGATACTTCTTGGCAATCGAAACGACCAAACGCAAGTTACCTTCGCTGAGTTCGCGTTTGGCTTGTTGATACTCGCCGTAAACCTTGTTCAGCATTTGAACTCGGTTGCGAAGCGACGTCGGTGTTTCTTGGCACGCGGTCAAAATTTGGCGACGCTCACGCAGCAAGTCCTCGCGGACTTCGCGACCGTGCTTGGTTCGTTTTTGATCGCTGATCTCGTTTTCGATCTGCGTTAAACGATGCGAGAACTTTTCCAGCAACTCGATACGGGTCTCGATCCGCTGGGTCCGTAGACCGAGTTCTTCGATCAACCGGACCGCGCGACGACGACGACGGGCGAGCGAACGCCAAGCTTCGGCGCGACGACGCTGGGACGCACTCTTGGAAAGCGAAACCTTCCAATCGTGACGGTTGCGACGAAGCAGCGTTTGCAATGTTCGCAGGTTGTGCGGCAAGCGGCCGAGGATCTGTTCCTTTTCCAGACGGTCGGTGACCGAAACCTGGACGGTACGATCGAACGGCAATTGGCCACGGTAGACCTTTTTCAGGGTCTTATAAGCTTCGACCAAGACGAAGTGATTTTCTAGCAATTTGGTGCGGAAGCGACGGCGAGTTTCCTCGATCCGTTTGGCAAGTTCGATTTCTTGCTTCCGGGTCAGGAGCGGAATTTCGCCCATCTGGGTCAAGTACATCCGAACCGGATCATCCGACCATGATTCGCTTTCGTCGACCGAAAGCAACTCGTCGGGGCTGTCCAATTGGACTTCGCCATCGGCTTGACTGGCGATTTCAACCGAACCGCCTTCTTCGTTTTCATCAGCCGGCAGCTTACGGAAGCCACCGGTCATCGCTTCGGTGCTTTGTGCGTCGACTGACTCGAAGTCGTCCAATAGGGTGTCGAACAAGTGTGAGACTCCTGGCGAAAGCTGTTGGGGAAGGTGATATCAGACGCTGCCTTCGCATGGCGTCGCAAATTTGTCGGCCTCGAATTCAAATCGAGTGCGATCGTGTTGAGTGCCACCCCGGGTGAGGATGGTTTGGCGGTGGTTCGGGACGATTTGCCGGTGTTTGGTTCGTTGCCGTCGGATGTTTCGTCCGAAGTCGGCCTTGTGTGGCAAATCAAGACCCAAGCATCACTGCGAAATCAATCACAACGACATTTGCGGTGCGGGTAAGGGTTCAGCGTCGGGGTAAAGGTGTTATGAGTTGGTAAAAATTCAGACGGAAGCAACAGGAATAAAATCAATCGAAGGTCGCACATCCTGCGCGGT
Source organism: Rubripirellula tenax (assembly GCF_007860125.1). Classification (NCBI taxonomy): domain Bacteria; kingdom Pseudomonadati; phylum Planctomycetota; class Planctomycetia; order Pirellulales; family Pirellulaceae; genus Rubripirellula; species Rubripirellula tenax. The sequence continues at coordinate 331,542 of NZ_SJPW01000002.1, read as the reverse complement.
TGAAAGTCGTCCCAATTCTTATCCGATGGCTAGGTTAACCACCGAACATGACCCTGCCGAGCCACAGTTCATCCGATCGACATCGCCAACTTTTTTCAGGTTGGTCGGATGAAGGAAATCGATACCGCTCAAAATAAAATGAATGAGCGAAGCAATCACACTGAACTGTACCACCACAGTGCGGGCACGTCGCACCCGCGAATCAATTGGAAAAACATTGCAATTGAGCTGTCTTTTTCGTTCACGCTGCTTCTAACGATATGGCGCATTGATCCAACCGCCATCGGCAACGAACAAAAAATTGACCCAATCAAAATCTCAAAAATACAAACGAGGAAAACTGGGTCTGTTAGTGGAGGTTGCGAGTGCCGAAACACGCATTTGCGTCGTGAATTCCCGCACTCTTGATGGTGCCATCACCATCGTTGTTGTGAGTTGTCATCGCTGGGAACGCATCCTTCGGACCACCTTTCGGTGAACTAGGACGTCGAAGCCGACGTAACCGACACACTCTCCCCCTTCATTCCCTCTTTCGCCTCGCGGCTCACTACCATCCTGACGGCATTCCATTAGGGCCCTATCCTGATGACATTGGGCAAATATCAACCACTCGAGATAACTCTCCAATCCATAGAGAATCCGAAACGAACGAATCAGTTCGCGATTGTGCATCCGCGGGTCACCTGTACTGGTGTCCAGTGTTTCCTTCAGTCTTCTATCACGCCAAAGGTGGTTCGAAGTTTGAATTTGCACGGGAGCGGAGCGTTTGGGCCGGTGGTGCCAATTGCTCAGTTGGATTCTAGTCACACCGCCGTTTCGGTCCAGGCTTCCGACCCCCAAATCTTCTTCATTCTTTAACTCTCATGCATTTGTTGACTTGCCCTGAATGTCAGGTTTCGGTACCCGTCGCCACCAGCCAAGCTGGGGGACGAACGCAGTGCTCGGGCTGCCAGGCCATCCTGGAAATCCCCACGCTGGGACAGCTTCGTCAATTGCCAGTCGCCGAGGGATCGGTCAACGACGACGATGCGTATGTCAATCCGGCAAGTAGTGGCGGGTCGATCGCGTTCGGGATCGTCGGATTGCTGGCGACGGCGGCCCTGGTTGTGGCCGCATACACAGGCATTCGCTGGTCTTTGATCGACGTCCCGGTGACTACCGACTTGCATATCGCCGAGTACCAGAACGCGTACACGAAATTGCCCGCCGCCCAGTTGATTCGTGAGTACGAACAGATGGAGGAATTCGGCATCGATGTTGCGCTGCCTTACACGTATGTAACGATGGCGAACACCAAATCCGATTGGGGCTGGACATCAGCCACCGCCGGCGGCGTGGCGCTGCTCGCGGTGCTCGCCATGCTTGCGATCGGCGTGTCGGGTCGCAAGCGAAAGTGAAGTTTTGTCTAGGGTTCAAGCGGACACTTGGTCGGCATTCAAGCGAATGGAACGGCCAAAGCATGTTGCTATCACCCCGTCCGATATGCCGCGCACTTAACGCCGAAACGCCAACGGAAAAATCACCTGCTTTCAAGCCCGTTTTTTGGTGCGTCGCAGAACGTAAACCACGTCTTCGGTGGTTGAGTCGACTTCGATCGGTTCACTCAAGTCGTATGCAAAGTCATACGTTTCAACGACCTCCCAACATCCGCTCGATTCGATCAAGCGGTCCATCTGTCGCGGCGTGTAGCTTCGCAGTACCAGTTCGTCGACGATGCGAAAACTTCGCGTCGGACTGTGGACGTCGAAGCGAATGCCGAATCGCTCGATCCGTGTCTTCTTGTCACGCGAATTTGTCCACATATGCGTGTTGATCGCCAGGTGACCGCGACGTGCTGACCACGATTCGGTTTCGCTGGGGGGAACATCCGTTGGCGTTAAGTGGACGCCCAGCAAATACAGTCCGCCGACGCGAACGGCTTCGCCCATGCAAACCAGGTGCTCGCGCGACGCTTTCTCGGTCCCCAAATGCCGAAAGCTGTTGATCGTGTTGAATGCGATGTCGTATTTGCGTTTAACGCGAAAGTCAGCCATGTCGGCAACGAATGCCGGTTCGGGGCGTCCGGCTTTTCGGAATCTCGCATTGCAAAAATCGACGGCTTTCGCGTTCAAGTCGAGCCCGGCGACGTCGTAATCTCGCTTGGCGAGTGAGTAGAGCAGTCGCCCCGTACCACACGCCGGTTCGAACAAGCGATTCGTCTTGCCGGTGCAGTGCTTCGTTCCACAACCGACGATGAACTTCACTTCTGCGGCACAATCGGCATTGAAAACCAAGTCGTAATACTTGGGATGGTCGTAAATCGACTCGTCGATGATCTCAAGGTCGCTCACAAGGTACTTCTATTCGTTAGCAATGAAAGATTGATAGCAATGAAAATGCATGGCCATACGGTGCGTTAGCGAACCGGATCTAACCCCAGGCCGCGACGTAACATGCCAATGTGCCCGCAGTGAATCTGTTCGTGCATTGGACAGAACAAGATCGCGCCCAGCTTGTTTGGGAACGCGGCATAGGGCATGTCGACCGGTTCCAGCAGCGTTGCCACATCGACCGTCGCCAACTGGTCCGTCGCCAATTGATAAACGCGCGCCATGCGCTGCAGCAATTCGTCGGGACTGAATTGACCCGACGGATCTTTGTTGGGCACGGACCCGCGCCCATACGCTTTGCGAAACTTGCCCGGGATCAATTCCAGATCGTCGGGCTCGCGACCGCGGATTCGAAACAACAACAAGCCGTACTGGCTGACCGTCAGGTGGCCGACTTGCCAAGCGATATTCGTGGGCAGGCCATCGGGCATGTCGAACCATCGCTCGCGAGGCGTCGCGTCGAGAAGTTCGAGGGTGTAGCGTCGAGCAAATTCGATCTGTCCGATCGCCGCGGCCAGCATGGCGGGCGCGGTCTCGGCAGTGGGCAGTGGTGGCGTGTTCATGCCGCGATGATAGCGATTTCAGCCCGCGGTTGCCTTCCGGGGTGGATCGGCTTTTTTGCGAGGCGGCTTGGCGACCAACCGGATCTCCGGCACGGTCCCTTTTCCACCGTGGAAGGTGCGGCGACCGTCGATGCTGTGGTCGAATACGAACGCCCCGGATGCCGTTCCCGATCGTGGCGAGACTCGCAAGATGGCCGGGTGACCGCATTCGATGCACTGAATCCGCAGCCCGTGGCTGTCCAGCAATCGGTGAATCGAGTCGGCCAGATCTTGGTTTTCCCGCAGTGACCCCAATGATTGGCCGGTCAATTTGGCCAACTGGTTCTGGATCGCCAAACGGATCGCTCGCTGCAGTCGGTTCAGTTCCTGGTCCAAGTCCGCGAGCGCCGGGTGAGACTCGTTGGCGTGCGGCGGGGGCGTCGGCATCCAGTTTTCCGGTGGCTCGAATTCAAAAGAAAAACGCCGCGTCTTGTGTAGGGCAAGAAAGTTCGCGACGACTCTAGACGAGTTTATACGATTTGTATAAAGTGTCCAGAGTCGAGTCTGTTTTTTGGGGCGTGGCGAAAACGCAACACGGCATCCAGTCCCCAAAATCCGCAGTCTCGGTCATGCCACCTGGACTTTCCCCACTTATCGTCAAGGTCAACGTGGCGATAAACGCGGCGATTCAGTAGTGTCGCTCTGAAGGTGCCATCCGGCTCTGAAATTCGGACCCCCAGCCAAACTCATCGCCCATGTCGGTCAACCAGCAAACCGTCGAAGAAACGAAAGCCCAGATCCGAGGGCTGGTCAATGAAATCGCCGCGCTCGCCAAAAGCGGCGCGACGGCCGAAGAGTTCTATTCCGAACTGCTGTCGCGCATCATCACGGCGCTTGCGGCAGCCGGCGGTGCGATTTGGCTGCTCGACGAAGACCGGCAATTGCGGCTTCAATACCAAATCAACGCCGAGCCGGCGATCTTGGGCGACGATTCCGATGACGCCAATCGCCATACCCGGTTGCTACAGCGGGTCGCCAACAGCGGCCAATCGCTGCTGGTTCCGCCCTATTCGGGTACGACCGACGGCGACGCCGAAGGCAACCCGACACGCTATCTGTTGGTGCTCGGTGCGCTCAAGCACGAAGGCCAGCACGACGGATTGATCGAAATTTTCCAACGCCCCGACACGGCTCCCGACACCCAACGCGGCTATCTGCGGTTCTTGCAACAGATGTGCGATCTGGCAGCCGAGTGGTTGCGGGGCCAGAAACTGCGAAAGCTCGGTGATCGCCAAGTCCTTTGGCAACAAGCTGACTCGTTCGCCCGCGCTTCGCACGAATCGCTCGACTTGAAAGAAACGTGTTACATCGTTGCTAACGAAGGCCGGCGTTTGATCGGTTGCGACCGCGTCAGTGTGGCGATCAAAAAAGGTCGTAAGTGCGTCGTGCAAGCGATCAGCGGCCAGGACACGATCGAAAACCGTTCCAACATCGTTACGGCGCTGAACAACTTAGCCACGCGCGTCGTCGCGGCCGGCGAACCGCTGTGGCACGACGGGTCGACCGAAGACCTGCCGCCTCAAATCGAAGAGGCCCTGGAGGACTATGTCGACGAATCGTACGGACGAAACATCGTTGTGCTTCCGCTTCGCGAACCCGAACGCAAGCTGGGCATGGGCGAAGAAGCCGGCGCGGCGGGCACCATCGATCGCGACAACGCCCACCGCGGTGAAGTCATCGGTGCACTGATCGTCGAACAAATCGAAAGCGATATCCCGCCGGAAATATATAAAGCCCGCGTTGATCTGGTTTACGAACACGGCACTCGCGCGATCGCCAATTCGCGTGCCCACACGAATCTGTTCTTGATGCCGCTTTGGCGGACACTCGGCCACGCGACGTGGATCATCCGCGCCCGCACGCTGCCGAAGACACTCGCGGCGATCGCCGCAATCGGCTTGGTTGCCGCCGGATTGGTTTTCGTCCCCAAAGACTTCAACCTGGAAGCCGAAGGAACCTTGAAGCCGGAAGTTCGCCGCGAAGTGTTCGCGCCGATCGATGGCGAAGTCATCGAAGTGCGAGCCGACCACAACCAGGCGGTCGCTAAGGACGAGATCCTGGTCGTGCTGCGAAACCCCGAAATGGAAGTCCAGCTGACCGAAATTCGCGGTCAGATTTTGACGGCGCTCGCTGAACAGACTCGCGTCGAGGGCCAACTTGGACTACGGCGACAACTTGATGCGTCAGAGAAACGGGCGCTCGAGGCCGAGCAGAACGAATTGAAAGTCAAGCACCGCGTGCTGCTGGACAAATTGAAACTTCAAGAAGAACGCCAAAAGGATTTGGTCATCCGTTCGCCGATCGACGGTGTGGTCGTTTCTTGGGACGTCGAAAAGATGCTTCGCAGTCGTCCGATCATGACTGGGCAAGTGTTGTTGGAAGTCGCCGACTTGACTCAACCGATGTATTTGGAATTGGACCTGCCCGAGAAACGCGAAGGCCATCTCGACCAATACGTCGCCGCGAACAAACTCAACCAACCCGATTCGACGCTGAAAGTGTCGTACATCTTGGCGACTGACCCCGACAAACCGCTCGACGCGGTGATGCCTGTCAACACGATTTCGACGCGTGCCGAAGCCAACGAAGAACACGGCGCGATCATCAAGATGCGAGCCGTGCCAGAACAAGAGCCGCTTCGCGAGCTGAGCCCACGTCCGGGTGCGAAGGTGATCGCCAAAGTTTACTGCGGTCGTCGATCCAGTGGATTTGTGTTCTTCCATGAAATTTTCGAGTGGTGTTACAAGTTTTTCTTCTAGTCGTCCAAGCTTCTCAACAACGTCTCATCGAGTTCTCCCCATGCGATTGACGCTCCTATTCTGTTTCGCTGTTACCGCGATGGTGTCGCACGCCGCCCCTCAGCAGTTGACCGCCCAACAATCGACGCAAGATCTGCCTAACCAGATCAATGCCGAGAATTGCATGGTCCAGTACATCAACAAAGTGGATGTGCCGGCAACCGCCGAAGGGTTATTGGAAGAGTTGAGATTCGAAGAAGGCGACGAAATCGAAAAAGGCAACGTGATGGCGGTCATCGAAGACGACATGGCCGCACTTGCCGTTGATCTGAAAAAGGCAGAAGAGAAGGAAGCGATTTTGACCGCGTCCAATGACGTAAACCTTCGTGACGCTCGCGAAGCCGCCAAGGTCGCTGCCGCCGAAGCGAAGTCGTTTGAAGAGCTTCGCAAAGAAGGCGCGATCCCCTATTGGGAAATGGAAAAGAAACGACTGGAAGCCGGCCGGCAAGAGCTTCGTATCGAATTGGCCGAAATGGAACAGAAGGTCGCGCAGGTCAAGATGATCGGCAAACGCACCGAACTTGAAATGGCCGAAAAAGAACTCACCAAGCGTTCGGTCACGGCCCCCTATACCGGCATTGTTGAAACACGATTGGCCCAACAAGGCCAATGGGTCCAGCCCGGTACGCCGATGGCTTCGTTGATTCAAATGGACATTCTTCGCGTCGAAGGAGACATCGACGCGCTGCGTTACGCGGGACGCGTGATCAAAGGCGCGCCGGTGGAAGTGCTGATCTACAACCAAGCCAATGACGGCACCCGCATCAGCGGCACGCTCGGTTTCGTCAGCATGGAAATCGACCTGAACAATCGTTACCGAGTGTGGGTCGAAATCCAGAACGAAAAAGTCGGCAACGACTGGAAATTCAAACCCGGCATGCGAGCCGAAATGGTCATCAAATAGGGAGGTAGGTTACAGGCGTCAGGTATCAGCCATGACCCGCCCGCTTGTGATCGTTCTTCTTCCGCCGCTTTTTCCTGAAACCTGTTCCCTGTAGCCTGAAACCTACTCCCTGTGCCAACACTCGCCGAATCCCTCGTCAGCAGTTCATCGCGACCGCTGACGGTCCGAAAACGCCCCGATCTGTCGGCTAATCGCCAACGGTATCAGGGTACGGGCTATTGGGTCGTCAAGGAGCCGGTCGGCTTGCAGTACTTTCGTTTTCACGACGAAGAGTACTACATCTTGAACATGTTGGACGGGCACGTTTCGCTGCAACAAATCAAAGACGGGTTCGAACAACGGTTCGCACCTCAGAAAATCACCTTCGGTGACTTGCAACAATTCATCGGCATGCTGCACCGCAGCGGTTTGGTGATCAGCAATTCGCCCGGTCAAGGCAAGGCGCTTCGCGAACGCGGACGCAAGAAGAAGAACAAAGAAGTGATGGGCAAGTTTGCCAACGTCTTTGCCCTTCGCTATCGCGGCTTTGACCCCGAGCGAATCCTGAACTGGATGATCAAGCCGTTCGGATGGATCTTCACCGTTCCGGCACTGATCTTCTTCCTGATGCTGATCTTCTCGTCCGCACTTTTACTGGCCAGCCAGTACGAGACCGTTTACGCGAAGTTGCCGACATTCCAGCAGTTCTTTGCGGCCGATCGTTGGTTGATTTTGGCGGCCACGATGGGCATCGTCAAAGTCCTTCACGAATTCGGACACGGATTGTCGTGTAAGAAGTTCGGCGGTGAATGCCACGAAATCGGCTTCATGTTGCTGGTGTTCACGCCGTGCCTGTATTGCAACGTTTCCGATTCATGGATGCTGCCCAACAAGTGGAAGCGTGTTTGGATCGGTGCGGCGGGAATCTATGTCGAAATGATTCTGGCGTCGATCGCGGCCTATGTTTGGTGGTTCACCGAATCGGGGACGACGATCAATGATCTGTGCTTGAACATGATGTTTTTGAACGTCGTCAGCACGGTGCTTGTCAACGGCAACCCGTTGTTGCGGTTCGACGGCTACTACATCCTGATGGACGCGCTCGAGATCCCGAACCTACGCCAAAAGAGCACCGAAGTGCTGAAGCGTTGGTTCCAACAAACCTGCTTGGGCTTGGAACTGCAAGACGATCCGTTCTTGCCAACACGAGGCCGGTTGTTGTTCGGGCTGTTCACCATCGCCAGCGTCATTTATCGCTGGGTGGTCGTGTTCTCGATCTGTTGGTTCGTCATCAAAGTGCTTGAGCCCTATGGGTTGCAGGCGATCGGCCGGATGGTCGCCGTCGTCGGCTTCTTTGGCTTGGTGGCCCAGCCGTTCATTCAAACTTGGAAATTCTGTCGCACTCCTGGGAGACTCGCGAAAGTGAAGCGTTCACGTCTATTGCCGACTCTGGCGATCGCCGCCGCCGTGATCGCGGGTGTGTGCTACATCCCGTTGCCACACCACATCGATTGCGCGTTCGAAGTTCGTCCCAGCCAAGCCGGGGCCGTTTACGCCGGCGTGCCCGGCCGGATTGACTGGACCATCCAGCCCAACGCGATGGTTGCGCCGGGTGACCCGATCGCGGTGCTGAAGAATCCGGAACTGGAAATTCGCTTGGCCGATTTGAAGGGCGAAGAAGTCCTCTCGCGGGTACGGTTGGAAAACATGTCGGCCCGCAGCCGTGAAGACCAGGCGCTCAAGGCCCAGATCGATACTCAAATCGAACTGCTCGATTCGATCCAACAGTTGAAAGCAAAGACTCAAGAGGAAATCGATCGCTTAACCGTCCGCGCCAAACGCGACGGATACATCATTCCCCCGCCGATTCGCGAGCCGCAAAAATCACCCGACGGACGCTTGCCGGGCTGGGTCGGATCGCCGCTCGAATCCGAGAATCGTGGAGCGCTGTTGACAGCGGATGACGTGATTTGCGAAATCGGCAAACCGGATGCGCACGAAGCCGTGCTGATCATTGATCAAGGTGACGTGCAAATGGTCCGCGAAGGTCAGACCGTTGATATGAAATTGGACGCATTGCGATTGGAAACCTTCAGCGGCGTCATTACTGAAAAATCAAATGAACCGATCGATTCGACCTCCGTTTCCATGTCCAGCCAGACCGGCGGCGACTTGCAAACCGAGATCGACCCGGCAACCGGACAAATCAAACCGCGAAGTGTCTCTTACCAAGCCAGGGTTCCGTTGGAGTCCGGCGATATCATGATGCGTCCAGGATATCGGGGTTCGGCAAAGATCCATGTCGATCCGATGTCGCTTGGCAATCGTTTATGGAGAGTGATCGCACAAACCTTTAACTTTGAACTGTGATGCTTCGAACTTGTCCAGCCTTCGTGGTTTACCACGGCGGGGGCAATTCATCAAATTTTAAAACCTGAACACGGTCGTCTTACGTCCCAGTCAATCGCGTCCTTCGTTACGATATTCGTCGTGACGATTGCGTCGCCGGCTGAGGCAAGGTGCTTTTTGCGGGCAGCACATCAGATGACCTTTACTCGCCCCGAACAACCTTTCGAGCGTTTTTATCATCGACTGCACGTTGCAGTGGACCGACAGAAACATTCACCTCACTCTATTTAATTTCGGAGAAACCACTGATGGCCGACGCCAAGACCCCCGAAGCTGACAAGCCCGCCGCCGCTGCCGCACCGGCTGCTGGCGCTCAAACGCAAGCTCAACAACCTGTCCAAGTTCAAGTCAATGACGAGAACGCGGCCGCTTGCTACGCGAACTTTTGCCGCGTGACCGGTTCGCCTGAAGAACTGATCGTCGACTTCGGCTTGAACCCGCAACCGATCGGCGTGCCAAAGGACCCGATCCAAGTCAACCAGCGCATCATCCTGAACTTCTTCACCGCCAAGCGATTGCTGGCCGCCTTGCAAATGTCGGTCGCTCGTCACGAGTCGGTGTTCGGCGTTCTGGAAACGGACATCAACAAGCGGGTCCGTCCGGGATTGATGCAACAACAAGCGGACGCAGAAAAGAAGAGCTAGGCTGCGACGATCTCGCAGAACCATTCAAGCCACGCCTTCGGTTCGTCCGGAGACGTGGCTTTTTTCGTAGACTAACGCGGCTTCCCGTTCACCCGCGCTTCCTCACACACTCGCGCCAAGACCCGCATCATGCCTGATAGCCTGTACCTTGCGACCAACGAAAACGCGACCGGAAAGCGGATGATCGCGTTAGGCGTGATGGAGCTAGCGGTGCGGCGTTTTGATCGCGTCGTCTTTTTTCGCCCGATCGTACGCGACAGCGCCGACAACGATCAAAGCATCCGATTGATGCGAGCGCGATACCACCTAACGACTGAACCTCCCGAGATGGCTGGCGTGACTCGCGCCGAAGCTCGCCAATTGTTGGCCGACGATCGTTACGACGAACTGATCCAACGGGTCCAGCAGCGATTCAAAGCCGTTCAACAGCGCGGTGACTTCGCCGTCGTTGAAGGCACCAGCTTCCAAGGACTAGCTCCAGAGCTGGAATTCGAACTCAACGCCGACTTGGCTTTGAATCTGGGGTGCGCGGTGATGCCCGTCTACTCGGCACACGGCAAGTCGATTGAAGACTGTGTCCAATCGGTTCACATCGGCAACGATTCGTTGTCCGATCACGGCGCCCAAGTGCTGGCAACGGTTGTGAATCGAGTTTGCGACGACGACCGCCAAGCCATGGTGGCGGCGTTTGCGGGCGACAAGCTGAACATTCAGGCACCGATGTATCTGCTTCCCGAAGAACCATTGCTGCGCCAACCAACGCTGCGAGAGATCCAGATCGGTCTGGACGCAACCGTCATCAGCGGCGACGAGTCAACGTTCGACCGCGAAGTCACACGGTTGAAAGTTGCGGCCATGCAGTTGCCCAGTTTCTTGGAACGTTTGTATGCCGGCAGTCTGGTCATCACTCCTGGCGATCGCAGTGACATCGTCGTCGGTTGTGCGCTCTCAGGCATGCACCCCGACGGCCCCGCGCCGGCCGGCATCGTGTTGACCGGTGGAATGAATCCACCCGAAGCCGTCCAGCGATTGGTTCGCGTCTCGGGCGGCATGCCCATCTTGGCGACCGCGGACGACACATTCACCGCGGCGAATCGGGCATCAAAGATCAAGGCAGAAATCAGTGTCGCTTCCCCGCGAAAAATCGAGTCGGCGATCGGTTTGTTCCAACGCCACATCGACGGCGATGAACTGGCGGCGAGATTGAAAGCCCCCGGTACTGCTCAAGTGACTCCACTGCTGTTTGAGTATTCGTTGATCCAGAAGGCTCGCGAAAAACGCGTTCGCGTTGTACTGCCCGAGGGCAACGAGCCTCGCATCTTGCAGGCCGTCGACGTGCTGCGCCGGCGCGACGTCGCCGATATCGTCCTGTTGGGCGATCCGGCCTTGATCCGGTCAACGGCCAGCCAAATCGGAATCACGTTACCGGCATCGCCGGCCGAGTCGGGCACGTCAATCGAAATCATTGATCCGGCGACCAGTTCGCTGCGTGACGAATTTGCCGAAGAGTATTTTCAACTTCGCAAACACAAAGGCGTCACGATGGACGTGGCTCGCGATCGGATGTTGGAAGTCAGTTACTTCGGCACCATGATGGTCCGTCGGGGTCTGGCGGGCGGGATGGTATCGGGTTCGATTCATACCACCGCCAATACGATTCGTCCGGCGTTCGAGTTCATCAAGACACGGCCTGGCGTGAAAGTGGTCAGCAGTGTGTTCTTGATGTGCTTGAAGCACAGCGTGTTGGTATATGGCGACTGTGCGGTGATTCCCAACCCGACGGCCGAAGAACTGGCCGAGATCGCCAGCAGCAGCGCCGACACGGCCAAACAATTTGGTATCGATCCGCGGATCGCAATGCTGTCGTACTCGACCGGCGAAAGCGGACATGGCGAGGATGTCGAACGCGTACGCGAAGCAACGGCGATGCTGCGAAATCGACGACCCGATTTGGCAATCGAAGGTCCGGTCCAGTACGACGCGGCGATCGATCCATCCGTCGCTGCCGCCAAGTTGCCGCAAAGCGAAGTCGCTGGACGCGCAACCGTTTTCATCTTCCCCGACTTGAACACCGGAAACAACACGTACAAGGCGGTCCAGCGATCGGCCGGCGCGGTCGCAATCGGCCCGGTCTTGCAAGGACTTCGCAAACCGGTCAACGACCTTTCACGCGGATGCACCGTTGCGGACATCGTCAACACCGTGGCCATCACGGCCGTTCAAGCTCAATCCGCCGAGGCGATCGAATGAATGTCCTCGTCTTCAACGTCGGCAGCACGACACTGAAGTATGCCTGCATCGACACCACCAATGGCGCGAGGCTTTCTCGTGGTTTGATCGATCGTATCGGGCAAACCGGTGGTGAGGCGGCTGACCACTTGTCGGCGGCTCGCAATGTCATCGACCAACACGCGTCGATCCGCATCGATGCGATCGGTCATCGCATCGTCCAAGGCGGCGCCGTGTTTCAATCGCCGACGGTTGTTGGCGATGGCGTGCTTGCCGAGCTGAAACGACTGGATCAATTAGCACCGCTGCACAACCCGCCCGCTCGATCGGTCGTCGAAGCGATCACCGGACTGGGGCTGTCGGTCGATCAAGTCTTGGTCTTCGACACCGCGTACTTTGCGACGCTGCCGGAAAAGGCCTATCGCTATGCCATTCCCCCAACGGTCGCCAGCGAGTTCGGCGTGCGCCGATACGGGGCTCACGGCACGTCGCATCGATTCGTGACACGACACGCGATCGAGTATTTGTCGGAACACTTCCCCGAACATCATCGCCACGGCCGCATCGTTTCGCTGCACTTGGGCGGCGGTGCGAGCGCGACGGCATCGATTCAAGGAACGGCGATCGACACATCCATGGGCATGACACCGCTGGAAGGCTTGGTGATGGCGACTCGCTCGGGCGACATCGATCCATCCGTTCCGCTTTACCTGATGAGGAACGCCGGCATGTCGATCGATGACGTCGATCATCTGCTCAACAAAGCCAGCGGGTTGGTGGGGCTTTGCGGCGAGCCCGACATGCGAGCGATCTTGGATCGACGATCCGGTGGTGATCACGACGCGTCGCTAGCCATCGAGATTTACATCCACCGCTTGGTCAAAGTGATCGGCGGCTACGTTGCCACGATGGGCGGAATCGATGCTTTGGTGTTCACCGCGGGCGTCGGCGAGAATTCATCCGAGATTCGTCGACTGGCAACAGCAACGCTCGGACACCTGGGCATCGAATTGGACGCGGCAAAGAACGACCTGCGCCAATCGGGTGTCACCGCTTGCGACATCTCGGCCTCGACGGCAAAGGTGCGAACGTTGGTGGTCGCAACGGACGAGGAACTTGAAATCGCCATGCAAACGGCAACAGCGGTTAGCTAGAAATGATCTAACGCACGCTTTTCAACGCCGCAGCAACAGCAGATCGGCCGACAACGTAACGGTCGCCGATGTGACGTTTTCCAGCCGAGCCTGCTGCGAGTGACGTACGCCGCGGTATGTCATCGCCATCGCGTCAGCAATCGCATCGGCATCCAGTTCGACGACCTGCATCCAGCGTTGCCGATCGACGCACCGGAACCCCGATGCTTCCATCTCTTCGACGATCAACTCCCAACGACTTCGGCGATGTCCGGCTTGTTGAACCTGTTCGCGAAGTTCAATCAGGTCGTCGTCGCCCGGCACGGCCACGATGCAGATTCCGTCGGCCTTCAAGACACGTTGGATCTCGCCGATCGGGCGTCGTCCGAACAACGAAACCACTCGGTCAACACTGGCATCTGCCGCGGGTAAAAAGCGGTCGGCGTTTGCCAGCACCCAAGTCGCATCCGGCCATCGGCGGGCGGCCAGCTTGATCGCTCGCTTGGAAAGGTCGACGCCGCAATAACCATCGGCCTCGCCCGCAAACAATGCGGCGCCAAACGTTCCTTCGCCGCAACCTAAATCGAGCGTCCGTGGTGATTGCGCTGTGACTGTTTGTTCTGGGTCGGTTTGACGCGACGCTTCGATCCAGGGCCCGATCGCGTCGACCAGTCCTTGGCCCAGTCCGCGTTCCAGCCAGCGATGCCGAGCCAGTACCGCCGATTCGGCATCACCGGGAGTTTTGGATTTACGATCCTGGGGCTGCAGCAGACTCCAATAGCCTTCCTTGGCTCGATCGAAATGATGTCCCGCTTCGCAGAATAATCCACCATCGCGTGCGGCAAGTATCCCGAGACAATTGCGGACCGTACATCGAAGCTGGAACATGCCGCTACTTGATCTCGACCAGTTCGACGATGAAGTGCAGGCGTTCGCGGTGCCCGATTCCGGCGGCCGGCATGCCCCGACTGCCGTATCCCAACTGGTACGGAATATCCAACTCGATCATGCCGCCTTCGCCGATCAACGGTACACCTTCGGTCCAACCCGCGATCACACCACGTAACGGGAACGGAATCGGCGATCCCTTGCGGTACGAGCTGTCGAAAATCTTTCCGTTGTCCAACCAGCCCTTGTAGTGGGCGACGACCGAGTTTGCGGGAGTCGGTTTTTTCTTATCACTCTTTCGCAAGATGCGATAACGAAGTCCCGAAGGCGTTTCTTTGAACTCGCGTTCCGCATCGGCGTCGATCTTCCCCGGAGCGACTTTTTCAAGCTTGTCGTCCGGTCCGGCCTTGATCGGATCCTGTTGATTCTGGACATCTTGTGCAAGCTTGTCGACGGTGTTGGCGATCCCTTGAAGTGCCGCACCTTGGCCAAAAGCGGAGCAACCCGCACCGATCGAAACCGAGATCACAACGGAAAAAACCCAAGTGAGTTTCATAGGACATACCCTTAAGTGGTCGACGAAAACAGATGTTGAGAAACTGATGAAAAACAATCTCGGACATTCTCACATCACTCTCCCGCGCAGCGGGAGGGTCGGACGCGGTAGCGGCCGGGGAGGGCTCAGCTGGCAAACCCCTCTCCTCGCGTAGGCTCGGCTCTCCCGAAGGGAGAGTGAAGAGACGAAGTTGGTTCCGATCAGTTACTAGCAGACCTGGATTATAACGGATGATCTCCAATCGCACGTCCCCGATCGTAGTTTACGAGGAAACGTCGTCCATTGCATACGCTCGCAACCGATCGCGCAGCGTGCCACGGTGAATCCCAAGAATCTCAGCCGCCTTCGCACGGTTACCGCCGGTGTGGCTCAAAACAATTTTCAAAATCGTCGGCTCGGTGGCTGCCAGAAATTGAGCATGCAAGTTTTCGAGATCCCCATTTTCTTGGGCGATCACATCCTCGACCCAAACCGCCACCACGTGCTCCAGCGCCGGCGAACTCTCGCCGTCGGCTTCGCGGCCCGGTTTCGGCAGCGGAAAGTCCTCCATCACCAACGGTCTTCCGCGCGCTACCACAGCGGCATGACCGACCGCGTTCTTCAGCTCGCGAACGTTTCCGTGCCATCTGCGTTCTTGCAGCGACGTCAGCAATCGTTCGTCGATGGCCGCGTCACCGGCGGCATAGTTCATCGCTTTAAGAAAGTATCGGCATAGCGGTTCGATATCATGGGTCCGATCACGCAGCGGCGGCAGATGAATTTGGACTCCCGTCAAACGATGAAACAGATCCTCGCGAAACTCGTTGCGTCGGATCGCATCGTGCAAGTCGCGGTGAGTCGCCGCCACAACGCGAACATCCGCCGTCCGCGGACGAACGTCACCCACGCGGCAATACTGACCCTGTTCAAGCACTCGCAACAACTTCACCTGTGTGCCCAGCGGCAGGTCGCCGATCTCGTCCAAGAACAACGTGCCGCCCTCCGCTCGCTCGAACAGCCCTGCGCGGTCATCCACCGCGCCGGTGAACGATCCTTTGACGTGACCGAACAATTCGCTTTCGATCAGTTCCGGATTGATCGCGACCGGCGCGATGGCGATGTAGGGCCGACTGCTACGACGACTGTGGCGGTGCATCGCGGCGGCGACCAGCTCTTTTCCCGTTCCCGTTTCACCCGTGATCAGCACCGACAGATCGCTGTCAGCCACCAACGCGATTTGGCGAAAGACTTGTTGCATCGCAGGCGACTCGCCCACCAAGACCGATTGATCCAACACCATCGGTTCGGTCGTCGTCGGTGCCGATCGATTGACCGACGCCTTCAGCGCCGCTCGACAAGTCCGCAGCGCGTCATCCAACTTGAACGGCTTGGTCAAGTAGTCGGTCGCACCGTTTCGCACCGCCGCCACCGCCGTTTCCAAATCACCGAACGCCGTGATGATCACCACGGGCGCGTTGTCCGTCGCTTCCAGAAATTTGGGCAGCGCCGTGATCCCGTCTTCTTTCGGCAATCGTACGTCCAAAATCACCAGCGACGGTTTTCGCGACTTCGCAAGCTGCAAACCTTCCTCGGCGGAGGATGCCGTGATGACCTCGTGGCCTTCGCCGGTCAACATTCGCTCGAGTGCCCAGCAAATCGACGGCTCGTCGTCGACGACGAGTACTAAAGATGAATGTGTCGATGAATGAATCATTGCGTCGATCGATCAGAGTTCAAGAATGGTTAGACGCGGCGGTCGGTTCGGCGGGTGCCCCGAGCGCGACGTCCAATCGAAATACAGTTCGGTCGTGCTCGCGGCGCCACGAAACTTTACCACCCAGATGTTCGGCCGCCCGTCGCACGACGGGAAGCCCCAGTCCCAGTCCTTCCGCCTTGGACGTCACGAACGGTTCGAATAAATCGGCCGCCAACGAATCGGCCACTCCCGGCCCATTGTCGGACACTTCGATTCGGATTTGGTCCGCTTCGATGCGGCTGACGTGGACATCCACGTCGTCGCCCGCTTGCATCGCGTTGTGAATTAAATTGGTGATCGCGGCGACCCACGTCGGTCCGTCGCTGATTCGCAGTCCGTCCAGATTCTCAATCAACGTCCAATTCAGTTCGATCCGCAAATGCTTCGCCATCGGCGACAAACTTGATTGAACGTCCTTCACGCAAACCAGCACGTCCATCGGCCGATCGCGATCCTGTCGCCCCGATGCCGCCAACAACAGCCTCCGCACATAGTCTTCGGAGAGCTCGATCTGATGAATGGCCACGCGAATGTCTTCATCATCGGCGCCCCCGCAACCGGCCGCGTGCAATTCGACCGCCATGCGCGCGCCCGTCAAACTGTTACGCAACTGATGCGCCATCCCGCCAGCGACTTGATGCAGCACCTTTTCACTCTGCTCGCGATGGACCTGTTTCCACAACCGGTCCAATTGAGCGGCCATCGAGTCGACCGATTGGCCAAGCAGCCCGATCTCGTCGTTCCCGTCATCCGCAACCGTCGATTGAAAGTCACCGCCGGCAACGGCTTCGACGCGATGTTTCAAGACGCCAATTCGACGAACCAAACGTGACGTCACCATCAACATGATCGACGTCAAGACAACGATCGTCGAAAGCCCGGTGACCAACGGCAACAACGCCGCGCGGCGGCGACTGGCATCGATCTGTTCTTCACCGAACAACACCGCGACATTGGCGATGCCGTCTTGTCGATCGTCACCGCCGGTTGTCGAAAACCAGAACACCCGATAGCGTCGATCATCGATCGAAACGGTCGTTGCGATGGTGCTGGCGATGTTGGGCAACTGCGTCGGGTCGACGTGCAAGGTGCTATGTCGAAGCCGCCCCGTCGGCCCCCAGCCCGTCATCTCTGTCTGTGTCAACTTGGCCAACGATCCCAGCACGGTCGCGTTAAGCGGGAAGTTAGAATCGCTAAGCGTTTCTTCGATGCCGCGGAATCGGTTCTCGAGATCCGTTTCGGCCAAGCGATTTCCCCAACGGTACGAACCGACCGCGACCAATCCGGCCGCCAGCAGGGACGACACGATGATCGGCGTCAGCAATCGGAGCCGAAGCGAGCGGAAGGGGGGGCGAGCGGACAAGCGATGGTCTCTTGAAAATCGAAGCGGCGGTCACGAACGACCATCCGATTCGCATTCTATTTCAAATCGAGTCGAAACGTCACCGACGCCTGCCCCGCCCCCATCCATCGCATCCGCACGCCGCGATCATTCCCGTTGTTTGGTTTGTAACGATTGCGAGGCGATCGTGGGGAATCCGAATGGCGAGTTTCGACGTCCGGCGCGACTTGGGAGAGCTACGTTTGAAAAACCTTGGCTCGTCCGTCAACGCCTCCACTCGTTTCGCCCCGAAGTCATCATGCCAGGAATCGTCGGCTTTCTGATCATCGTCCCATTCGTCGGCTACCTCGTATTTGCCGAATTCGTTGCCCGCCGCGACGAGCGACGTTTCCGAACCGACATTCTGGACGACGATGTTCAAGCTCAAGTCCCGGTCGCGTCGAAGTCGGTCGTTGACGCATCGGGTTGGACCGGATGGCGAGACGTCGTCGTCGATTCCATTCAAGACGAGTCGGTCGATTGCCGTTCATTCACCTTCCGGTCCATCGACGGCAGCGACTTCCCCGCATTCAAGGGTGGTCAATCGATTCTGATTCGCTATCCGTCCAGCGACGATCCCGATGCGAAACCGATCGCCCGATGCTACAGCCTATCGAGCGGTCCCGGCGAGTCACGGTATCGGATCACCGTCAAGCGAGTCCCCGGCGGTCGCATGAGCAACCGACTGCACGATCGCGTCAACGTCGGCGACGTCGTCTCGATTCAATCACCACGAGGTCACTTTCACATCGACCTCGATCATCCCGAGCGACCGATTCACTTGATCGCCGCCGGCATCGGCATCACACCGATGTTGTCGATGCTGTTGCATTCGTTGGAAGTCACGCCCGACCGTGAAGTACACCTTCACTACCAACTTCGCGACCAACGCAATGCACCGTTCTTAAAGCCGCTCCGTTACTTGCATCAAACGCTATCGAAGGTCGGCACCTTTCACCTGCACGTTTGGTTCAGCCGTCCCCTCGCCGACGAACCCTTGCAAGTCGATTCCACCACCGGTCGCATCACCGCCCCCGATATCATTTCGCACGCTGGAAGCACGCCTTCAAATGCCGACTATCGCATCTGCGGGCCCAACGCATTCATGGAATCAATGGCCACCGAACTGATCGCAGGCGGCGCAAGGGATAAGTCGGTCCAATACGAATCCTTCGGCGGCAAAGCAAAAGGCCCCGGCGTGATTGCCGTCAAGACAACTGTCAACGAAGCCAACGTTGATGAAGTCCCCGTCCGATTCACACTCAGCAACCAAGACGCCGTCTGGTCAAGCCAGAACCAAAGCCTGCTCGACATCGCCGAAGCATCCGGAATTTCGGTCGACTCGTCCTGCCGAAGTGGCCAATGCGGATCGTGCATCCACCGCCTGACCCGTGGCACTGTTCGTTACCCCCAACCACCAACGTGCGAAGTCGCCCCCGGCGAAGTCATCCTATGCACCGCCCGCCCCGATTCCGACGTCGAAATCGAAGCCTAGGCAAACCTTTTCGAGCAACCCTAATTGACCCTGCGACTCCGTTCGCAGGGTGTGCTGAAGCTTTCGAAAACTGCTTTGCAGTTCACGTCCCGCTGGCGGCGCCTGAGGGTTCACCTGGGGCGGCTGTTTACTTTACGAATACTCTGAGTCGTTTTTTGGAATAGTTTGCAGCGTTTGCGGTGAAGGTCCAGTCGGAATTGCCGCTGGTGTTGTTGCCGATCCCGATGTCGGCCGACGCGCCGTCGGACCAATGGTTGATCGCAAAAACGGTTTGCTTGGCGCCGAAATTGTGAATCTGCATGCTGCCATAGCCGTTGACGGGTTGTGCCACGGCATCACCAAAATCGAACTGGCTGCTGGAGGCCCCGCGCACTTTGGCCTCGTTTCCTTGGCCGTAGTTGTTGGGCCAAAATTCAATGTTGCCCGTGTCGATGCTGGTTCCGGTTACGATTCCCGTGACGTTGGAATAAACATCCATCGACGAGAACGTTTGTTGAAACATCGCATTCGAGGCTGCTGTTGGGATGCCGATCTTTTTCGCATCGTCGGTGAAAGCAGCGACGGCCACGAAGACGGACTGATCGGATTCTCCGTTCGAACGCAATTCCAATAGATATCCGATCTTCGAAAATGCTCCCGCAGAATCACTTTCGTCGACGTCGTAGGCGATCGAATTGCCCAGTTTGGCGAGGTCAACGTCGTACACCAAACGATAGTCTTTGCCGATCGGCAACTGGTTCAAGAAACTTGGTTCCTCGCCGTCGCGGAACGCACCGACGGGCAGTCCCGTGCCACCGACCAGGTTGGGCGTTGCCACCTTATCCCAGGCAAATCGGAACGCGACGGGCTGCTCGCACTTGTCCGAGGTAAGCACAATCGCGTCGCCTTCGATCGCGACCGTAGCGGGTTGATAGCCGCCGGAGCCAGCGCCGATCACTTCAAAATGAGTCGCCGAATTTCCGTCTCGCGTTTTCAATCCGCCACCCGTGTTGTCGAACATGATTTTGATCCCGCGGTCGAGAACTTCCATCGACGCCATCGTTGGACTGTGGGCGACAACGTCGCGTCCGTAATCGTTCTTCAGCGCCAACAGTGCCAATCGATATCCGACGTCTTGCTTGTTCGGCGGGTGAATATCGTTTAGCGTCGCGATGTCGTTCGTCACCACCATGGCTGTGTTGGGGATTTCGGTCGCCGCCGATTGAGCTTCCCAGAACGTTGCCAGCACCTCGGGATTCTCGGCGCCGTATTGAAATGGCGCGATCTGAACGAAGTAGAACGGGAAGTCACCTTGATCCCAAATTTGACGCCAACCACCAATCAGGGCTTTCATCTTTTCGGTGTACAACGCACCTTCGCCATGGTTCGATTCGCCCTGGTACCAAATCGCACCGCGAATCGGATACCCGACCATCGCGTGGATCATGCCGTTGTAAAGCATTGTGGGATCTTGATGCGTTTTGAAAGGCACCAGCGATTCGGGATAGCTGGGACTCGCGTCGGGCAATCCGCCCGCGGCGACCGCTTGCTCGGCCGTTTCAAGCCACGCCTGAGTCGCGACAATGTGTTGATCAATCAGCTTGCGGCTTTGCGACGTACCCGGTGTTCGGGACAGCACCGATTGGTAGATGCCGTCGAGCGCTTCGACGTGCTCGAATCCGACCGGCGGCGTCCAAGGTTCGATTCGAGTACCACCCCATGACGAGTGAATCAAACCGATAGGGACGCCGAGCTCTTTCTGCAACTGGCGAGCCATAAAGTATCCACAAGCAGTAAAGCCGCCCGCCGTTTCCGGTGAACACACTTGCCAGGGGGCAGTGACGTCATCAAGCGGCACATTCGACGGACGCTTTGCGATCGCGATGTGTCGAAGCAGCGGATGATCCGCCGCTGCGACCTCGGCTGCTCCGTTGGTGCTGTTGGCGACCATCCATTCCATGTTGGATTGTCCGCTGCACAACCAAACTTCGCCGATCAATACGTCTTTGAATTCGATCTTGTTGGATGCTTCGACTTTCAACGCCAGGGGTTCCTTTCCCGCCTCCATCGCGGGCAATGTCGCATCCCATCGGCCCGCGTCATCCGCGACGGACTTTGTCCGCGAATTACCCAACGCGACGGCAACCGAATCACCCGGATCGGCCCAACCCCAAACGCGAATTTCTTTCTGTTGTTGGATCACCATGTGATCGCCAAAGAAGCCCGGCATCCTGACTTCGGCACGGACGTTCGCGCCGATGAAACTGGTGAACAAAACGACAAGCGAAAGCAAACGCAGGCTCATGGTTGATTCCAAATTGCGAAAAAGAAGTTGCCCGAAGCGATCAAGCAGCTGCCATGGTAACTCCACAGCGTTGACGATGCCGAACCTTGGACCACCGTCGACCCACCGGCAGTTTCACGAATCGACGCGGCGCCATCAGATGGCAAAATGTAACAATTGGTCCGATTCACCGAATATCCCAGCTGTTCTTGTTGGTCCGGTTCGCCTTCGGCGCGTTGGTACGGGTTGAAGCGGTCGATACCTATTTTGAGTGTGGGAATCGGACCAGTCAGAGATGCGTCGGAGAAATGATGAAGAATTTCAAGCTTGGATCGCATGCGATTGCCTTGGTTGCAATGACTGGATGCGCCCAGTTGGGCGGCACCGACTCGCACGTCATCCGCACCCTTCATTCCGAACCGACCGAAACGTTGGCCGAAGCCGCCTTTGCGACCGAATCCATTTCGCTGGTTCATTTCGAAGTCGATTCTCGACCCCAACCGGACGACTCGGCTTCCGCCTTTGCGACCTCCAGCAGCGACATTGCCGTCGACACGGATCCGATGGCGCTGGAACCCGTCGTGATACCGCTGATTCCATCGATCGAAGACGCGAACAATGGCGTGACCGACGGCGGCGAGATATCCGCAGGCCGTGATGATTTGACATCCACCAGTCCGCCGCCCGTGAACGAAATGACGTACACGCTGGCCGATATCGAACGACTCGCCTTGGAAGGGAATCCGACCTTGGTGGCAGCCGGCGCCGTCGCGACGAAGGCATCGGGATTGCGGTACCAGGTCGGGGTGCGACCGAACCCGACGCTTGGATACTTCGGACAACAGATCGCCGACCGAAACACCGACCAGCACGGTTTGTTCATCGAGCAAGAATTCGTACGCGGCGACAAACTTGCGATCAACCGCGAAGTCCTTGGGCACACGTCGTCGGCCCAGCGTGGCGAAATGGAAACACAACGGTACCGCGTGCTAACGGACGTGCGAGTTCGCTTCTTCGAAGCCGTTGCGGCTCAACAGCAATTGGACGCCACGTTGGATTTCGCACAACTGGCTCGCCGCGGCGTCGAAGTTGCCGAGGATCGCAAGCGGGCCGAGGAAGGCACGTTGATCGAAGTCTTGCAATCGAAAACGCTGTTGTCCGAAGTCACCCTGGCCGCGGAACAATCGGCGGCGGCGTACCGCGGCGCTTGGCAAGACTTGGCCGCCATCGCCGGCTTGTCAGCGTCGACGCCGGCGCGTTTGGTGATGGACCTGAACCCCTCGGGCGAAACGCCCAACTGGGACGCCGCGTATGATCAAATTGTTTCAAACAGCCCCGAGTTGACGGTCGCCAACGCTTTGGTGTGCGAGAAGCAATCGCTGCTCAAACGCCAACAGGTCCAAATGATCCCCAACTTCACCGCGCAAGTCGGCGCGGGCTATGACGATGGAACGGACCACGGAATGATCAACATTCAATTATCAGCGCCGATTCCGGTTTGGAATCAAAACCAAGGCAACATCTCGGCCGCCTACGCCGACTACACGCGAGCCCTCGAGAACGTCAGACGGGTCGAGCAATCGATCAAGTCGCGTTTGGCGCGGACCGCTCAAGAGTTCGAAGCATCGATGGCATCGGTCAACAAGTACCAGCAGGAAATCATTCCCCAGGCCAAGAAAAGCCTGGACCTATCCGAAGAAGCCTACCGTGCCGGCGAACTGGATTTTTTGCAGGTCTTGATCGTCCGTCGAAGCTTCTATGAATCGACGATTCGCTTCATCGACGCAAAAGGCAAACTGGCTCAAGCGTCGGCGAAGATTGACGGAATGCTGCTGACCGGCGGATTGGATGCTCCGCAAGATTACACCGACGGCGACGGCATTCGCGGGCAAGCATTCGATGGCATGTGATTCGACGAACTGTGATGGACTAGAATCGGGGAATCGCTTTCGCTTTCCTCACGCCCCACGCCGATTCGCATGAACCGTTTGATTCGACTCGCTTCCCTATCGATTCTGATTTCGATGATCGCTTTCCCGACGATCGCGGTTGCGCAAATCCCCGATGGTTTTCAACCCGACCCGGACAAGTTTGACTTGATGGTCGTCGTCGCGCATCCCGATGATGAGAGCACCTTTGGCGGATTGATCGCGTACTACGCGACCTGCCGAAACATGAAGGTGAAATTCATTTCGCTGACAAGCGGCGAGTGGGGCAGTGGCTTGCCCCACCATGCTAGCGCCGACGACACGCCCGACTACAGCTATGACGACTCGGACTACCCACGATTTCCGAAGATCCCAGCCGATGCGTTGTACCCCAGTTACTACCGCGAAGGCGAACTGTCGCGGATGTTATTGATGTCGGGCGTCGACTACAAACCGATCATGCCGCGATTCAAAGACATGTCGGGGCTGCAACCGTGGGGTTCCACCGATCCCGCCTTCGAATTGTGGAGGGGCCAGGACAAGGTGGTCGGCTTTGTCGTGCAACAGATGCGTCGATGCCGACCTGACGTCGTCGTGACCATGGCGGTCAACGGTTACAACGGAAATCCCGAGCACATGGCCGCTTCACGAGCGGCGGTCTTGGCGGTGGATGCATCGGGCAGCGCCGATCAATACACCAACGCCGCCGCGTTCATTGAAGACCCGCATGCCCAATCGCCGGCGTCGTCGTTGCCGCCGTGGACACCGAAGAAGTTGTACGTTGCCGTCAACGATGACGAATCGTATGACATCGAACACATCCACCACTGGGAACTCGACTGCGGCAACCATCCCGGGAACTCACGCATCCTAGCGGCTCGAGCCAATGCGCTTCACGAATCGCAAGAAATGAAAGAAGAGTGCCCCGAGTCGACGCGATTTCATTTGCTCAACAGCAACGTCGGCCCCGATGTGATCAATCAAGACAATTTGTTTGAGAACGTCGACTAGCGAGTCACCGGTTGGTACATCGGCGGAACGCTGTAGGTGTCACTATAGATATGAACTTGCGTCGTCGGTTTTCCGTCCAACGTCACCAACGGTAGCTCTTCCGAAGCCCATTCCAAGATGCTGCCTTTGAAGTTCTTGACCGGGATGCCTTGCTTTTGCAGTTCCAAAGCATAGCGACCGCTTCGTCCGCCGATCGTGCAGTACGGAATCACCATTCGACCGGCATAGCGGTCTCGATTTTTCTCGTAATCGGCCTTCGTGATCGCGCCGGGAATCACCGAGACGTTAACCTCGGCATCCGTTCGCACGTCCACGACAACAAAGTCGGCTGTCGGTTTCGGCTTGCCGCTTGCTTCGGCGGATTTCTCAAGATCGCTTTGTTTCGTCAACATCGCGTTGAGTTCTTTGGCGTCAACTTTCGCGACATGGGGACTGCCGCCAAAGAAGCCGCCCAATTGCGCATGAGTGATTGTTGCGTTCGGCCCACAAGCCATCGACGCAAAGCAAACCATGGCTAGCAAAATTGATTTCATCGTTGTCTCGTTGGAGTGTGTCGCTACGTTGTCGAAGAAGCTTCCGCCGTACGACGCCATGATAAGTATCCACCGCTGAGGTTGGAAACATCGAAGCCGCGTTGCATCAGCACTCGTGTTGCCAAATACCCTCGCTGGCCAACTTTGCAATACGCGATGATCTTTCGATCGCGAGGCAGCTCGTCGGTACGATCCCTCAGCACTTCGATCGGGATATTGGTCGCATCTGGGATGTGGCCGGCGGTGAATTCAGATTCGCTGCGTACGTCCAACACGTAAACCGGCGGCGCCGAAGGGTCGCTGGTCGCGTGGACGACGGTTTGATCGCCTCGCACCACACCCGACGCGACAAAGCCGGCCATGTTCACGGCATCCTTGGCGTGGCCGTACTGGGGCGCGTAACACAATTCGACTTCTTCCAAGTCGAAAACCGTCATTCCGCCTTGGATGGCGGTCGCGATCACGTCGATGCGTTTATCAACACCATGGGTACCCACGCCTTGGGCGCCCAAAATGTGGCCGGTGTTTGGATCGAACAGCAGCTTGAGCGTCATCACTTCCGCGCCCGGATAGTAGCCCGCGTGGTCCGTCGGATGGATGTAGATCTTTTCGTAAAGAGTCTCACTTCGGCGCAGCAACTTCTCGCTCTGTCCCGTCATTGCGGCGGTTTTTCCAAACACACCGACGATGGCGGTCCCTTGCGTTCCGCGATAGGCGGATGGGCGTCCGAAAATGTGATCGGCCGCGATCCGTCCCTGACGATTGGCCGGGCCTGCCAAGGGGATCTGCACGGGTTGTCTGGTAACAAAATCCATCACTTCGGCGACATCGCCGACGGCGTAGATGTCCGGATCGTTGGTTTGCATCCGTTCGCTCGTGACGATTCCGCCGCGCGGCCCGCATGCGATCCCAGCATCCATCGCGAGCTTGCTTTCCGGTCGCACGCCGATGCAAACGACGGCGAAGTCAGCAGCGATCGTCGCACCGGATTGCAATCGGATGTTCAAACCCGTTTCGGTTTCATCAAACCCGATGGCCGAATCCTGCAGACAAAGCTCGACGCCATTTTCGCGAACGTGATCTTGGATCGGGATCATCATCTCATGGTCCCACGGCGGTAAGATCTGGTCCGCCAATTCGACGATGGTGACATCGATGTTGCGGCGTCTTAGATTCTCGGCGACTTCGATGCCGATGAAGCCGGCACCGACGATCACCGCTTTCCGCGAACCGGATGTGGCGACGGTGTGCATGCGATCGGCATCGTTCAAGTCGCGAAGTTCCAAGACGCGATCCGAATCGATGCCGGGGATGTGCGGCCGAAACGGCGCGGCACCCGTCGAAACGATCAGCTTGTCATACGACTCGGTGTATTGACGATCTGAGGCCAAGTCGCGCACGGTGACCTGCTTTGCCGGGCGGTCGATCGCGATCACTTCGGCGTGAACTCGCACGTCAAGCCGATGCCGTTGGCGAAGCATTTCGATGGGAGCGACGAGTAATTTATCGCGAGATTGAATCTCGCCGCCGACGTAGTAGGGCAGTCCACAATTGGCAAACGAGGGATGAGGCCCCCGTTCTAGCACAATGATTTCGGCGTCATCAGACAAACGCCTAGCACGTGCCGCCGCCGATGCTCCGCCCGCGACACCGCCAATGATGACAATCTTCATCGATTTCGCTTCCTTCGTTGTATAAAATTTTGGTCGTCGGTCATTTCTTTCGCGACACCGTTACGCAGATCGGTCGACGCTGCACGCACCGGTATCGCGACAGTTGTTCCAAGGCATCTTGGCAAGCATCATGCCCATGCCGCACGTGTCAGTGATTCCGGCAAACATCAAGCCGGCACCAATAAACGCCGAGATCCCGACCAGCGCGGGGTGAACGAAGTAGCCAAGCAGTGCGCCGACGAGTGTCAAAAATCCGGCGACGATACGAACTTGTCGTTCTAACGAGATCGATTTCTTGCCGCGGTTGACCGGCAACCCGGATTGGTCCCAAGCACCGGTACCACCATCGACGCTGATGACATTTTCATAGCCCGCGTCGATGAACTTCTGTGCGGCCCGACTCGAGCGGCCTCCCGTCTTGCAAATCAAGTAAATCGGCTGATCGGACCGGCCATTTCGCGCCCCAACGATCGAGGCAGGGTCAAGAGTATCGAGCGGAACGTTCACTGCACCGACGGCATGAACTTCGCGAAACTCGACCGGCGTGCGTACATCGATTAAATCGATCGGCGCGGACCGTTGTCGCTCGGCTAATTGTTTCACATCGATGGTTTGCACGTCGGATTCCCTGTTTCATAGTTTTAGGCGGGCCAATGTTCTATAAGATAATATATGTCGCTACATCGCGAGGTGTCAATGCATGGTTTGCGGTGGCCGCGATCGCCACCGGCCGAGGGCTTGCGACTAGACTGATTGCCGTCTTGCCGCTCCCCTTCCCTTTCTTCCGCAAAGAGTCCTTCGATGTCATGGGTCCGAAAGTCGTTGTTGTCACTTGGTCTGATTGGACTGGTCGTGATCGTTCCAGCCCGATTTGCGTTGGCTGATTCGAAAGATTCAAGCCGACCGAACATCTTGTTCATTTTGGTGGACGACCAATCGCCTTACGACTTGAAGATTTACAATCCGCAATCCGAATTGCAAACGCCAACGCTTGATCGATTGGCGGCCGAAGGGACCGTGATCGATTCGGCCCGGCACATGGGCGCTTGGGTCGGTGCGGTGTGTACGTCGTCGCGACACATGATCATGTCGGGAAGGACGTTGTGGCACATCCCCGATCGTCGCAACAACACAAAGAACAATCCCAACGCAGCCGATCCGAATTTGGTGCCGCCCAACTTGGTTGACTCGACGCTTGCAGCCGTTTTTAATCGCGCGGGATACGACACGATGCGGACCTGCAAAACGGGCAACTCGTACGACGCAGCGAACAAACAATTTTCCGTGGTCCACGATGCGGTCAAGCGAGGCGGGACGGACGAAACGGGAAGCCATTGGCATGCCCAACAAGTCTTGGAATACCTGGGGCAGCGCGAGGCCAAACAGGACCAGGATCCGTTCTTGATCTATTTCGGATTTTCGCATCCCCACGACACAAGAGACGGGAAGCCTGAATTGCTCAACAAGTACGGTGCGACCAATCACCGTGATCCGAAATCGTTGCCCGCGCTGAATCCGAATCAGCCGAAGTTGCCGATCGGCTATCTGCCCGAACATCCGTTTCACCACGGGCAACCCGGTCTGCGCGACGAAGAACATGTCAGCGGAGTCTGGAAGAATCGCGACGAGGCGACGATCCGCAACGAAACGGGTCGCGAGTTCGCGTGCAGTGAAAACATCGACATCCAAATCGACCGCGTGCTCAAAAAATTGGAATCGATGGGCGAACTGGACAACACCTACATCGTCTACACCGCCGATCACGGGATGGCAATCGGACGTCACGGATTGCAGGGAAAACAGAACCTGTACGAACACACTTGGCGAGTGCCGATGATTGTCAAAGGCCCCGGCATTCCATCGGGCACGCGGGTGCGCGGGAATGTTTATTTGCTTGATGTGCTGGCCACGCTTTGCGACTTCGCAGGGATCGAAGCGCCCCAAACAAATGAAGGAATCAGTTTCCGTCCGGTCGTGGAGGGTAAGCAAGAAACGGTTCGCGATACGATGTACGGTTGCTATTGCGGCGGCACGAAACCAGGAATGCGGTGCGTGATCGATGGTGATTGGAAACTGATTCAATACGATGTTTTGGATGGCACCGTCCGCGAAAAACAACTTTTCAATCTGGCGGAAAACCCGCACGAGTTCATCGACTCGCACAGCCACGCCGACGTGATCGCCATGACGGGCCATCGTCCGGATGCGAATCAGGCCAATTTGGTTAAGGATCCTCGCTACGCGGATCAATTGGCGAAAATGGAAGCACTTTTGCTTGCCGAGATGCGCCGGCTGGACGATCCCTACCGATTCTGGGATCAACCCGATCGCTAGCGGTCCGCAACGATTGGCGGATCCGAAATTTGGGACGGATCGATGACGACGTGTTTGATTTCGGTTCGCCGGTGGGTGTACGTCACGTGAACCAGACCATCGCTGGTTTGCACGACGGCGGGATAACTGAACTCGGATGCCTTGTCCTTTTCGATCAACCCGACTTCGGACCATTTATGCCCGTCGTTTGAAATCGCGAGTGCAAGGGAACTGCGTTTGCCCCATCCGGTGATACCCGATGTCAACGGGTTGTAGACCAACAGATGGCGACCATCGGAAAGCGATACCGCGTCGATTCCCGAATTCGGATTGGGCAACCTTGTTGCGACAAGTTTTGTCCAAGTCTTGCCAATGTCTGCTGATTCGCTTGTTGCGATGACGTCTTCTTGGGTGCGACAGAGCACTTGCAGGCGTCCGTCGGCGTGGGTCAGAAACGTCGGCTGGATCGCACGGAATGATTCATTGCCATCGATGGGGCCGATTCGTTTCCAGCGGTCGTTGATTTCACCATCAACGATACCGACCGATTCGAAATGGACTCGCCAGCCCTCGTCTTCGGTTGATGATCCGCACAGCAACCGCCTGCCACCATCGATCAGGATCGGCTTGCAGCGTACGGGGCCCACGATGCCCTCGGGCAACCGCCGGCGATCGACGAACGTGCGTCCGCGATCGTAGCTGACCATGACTTCACCCCACCAAGCTTTCGGACTCGGACCGACTTTGAAGAACAGCATCGTCGGCCCGTCCCCCGGTGGTTGAAAGAGAACAGGGTTCCAGCACGGGTAACGCAGTCCGTCGTGCTGGATTCCATCGGCGATCGCGATCGGTTTGGACCACTGAAGCCCGTCGTGATAGCTGGTCCAAATTCGGACATCATCGTCGCCTTCTTTGGTTCCGCCGAACCAAGCCGTGACGAGTCCTCGGGTGGTTTGGCAGATCGTCGAAGCATGGCACTGTTTGAAGTCTGCTTTCGTGAAGATGAAATCTTCGCTGACGAATCCTTGGAAACGGCCGGGCGGGGCAGCGATGGCCGGACGCGATTCGATTTGACCCGCCGAATATTTTATGGCGTCCTTGTGATGCAGGTGATAGATCCGCCCGTTCTCGCTACCAACCAATAGATCCGGTTTTCCATCGCGATCGAAATCACAGATCGCGGGGCTCGATGTATGTCCCGCCACGTTTCGGTCGGCCAGGTTTCCGATCTTCTTCAACACAATTTTGCCGTCGCGGTCTTCGCAATTGCGGTACCAGATCGCGTTTTCCGAATTCACGAAAACGTCGAGTCGCGAATCGCCATCCCAATCCGCGACGGCTAGCTTGACTCGCCCCGAACGGCCGCACGTCCCCGCATTCAATCGCAGCGGTTGATTGTCTTCGTCAACGAAAATGCGTCGCGCCGGTCCACCGGACGAACGCAGCGTCAAATAGCCCTGTTGGTCCAGCATCACCAAGTCCAGTCCGCCGTCGCCGTCGAAGTCGATCGCGACCGGAGTTGTTCGCCACTGCGTTAGCGCCGAACCGGATTTCGTTTGCCACCAGTACCAGGCCGGCGGTGATTCATTCAGGCCGGTATCAAACTCTTGCTCGACCAACGTTCCCCCTTCGTTCATCAGCAATCCGATTCGCGACAAAATGGAGTTGAAGACGATGTCGCCGTCGCCATCGGCATCCCAATCGGCCACCGACAGCGTCGTATAGCCCCACTTGGCTTCACAGGGTCCTTGGATCGAGCCGTTGTCGCCCGCCATCACGCGAAACGGCTGACTGGATCCATCGGCGGCCTTGACGTTCAACCGTTTCGGCGCGGTCCACTTGGGCAGCCCGCCAGCACCGGCGCCCAAGTTTTCAAACAGTCCGATCGAGCCGGCCGTGTTTCCGCACAGAATGTCTTCGTCGCCGTCATTGTCCCAGTCATACGCGAACGGCGTCGCCAGGGCGCCAAACTTCAACGTGTCGGCTTCTTGGCGGAAGTACTTCGGTGGTGCGAACTCCGGTGCACCGTCTTGGAACCGCCCCGTGTTCTCGACCAGTGCGACGCGACCGTCTTCGTCGCCGACGATCAAGTCCAAGTCTCCGTCGGTGTCCCAATCGATCGCCGTTGGCGTGATCATTTGCAGGTGCATGACCAAAGGCCGGCCATCGGCTGCGTTCAGTTTCTGGCCCGCTGCATAAATCGGATCCGTTGCCGTGCCGATGTTTCGAAAGTAGGTGAATCCGTCCATGAACTCGCCACACAGCAGATCCAGATCGCCGTCGTTGTCGAAATCGGCGAAGTTGGGGCAAGGCCAGCCGTAGACATCGACATCACCACCAGCGGCTTGGACTCGAAACGGAGTGTCGCTGTACTTGGGCGACTGATCGGTGCCTTCGTTCCGCATGACATAGACGTATCCGTGCAAGGGACCGTTCCGCCAAGTTCCCGAACTGTCGTAGGCGTGATCCCAACCCAGTTCCGTCCAGTCGCCGGACCCGACGACAATGTCGTGATCGCCATCGTTGTCATAGTCAACATAGCGCCACATGTTCGCTCGGGTGCGGCCGTTGGATTCATGATTCGGATTCGACACTGCGTCGATCTTACGAGGCTTGGCGAAATCGAATTCACCCGTCTCGGGATCACGTCGGTACTCGTTCCCCGGTTTTAGAATGACGGATTCGTCACCGATTTTGCT
>NZ_SJPW01000001.1:1513154-1524178 GCF_007860125.1 Rubripirellula tenax | reverse complement strand
GGTTGTTTCCGAGCTATTACTCGAACCAACAGATGGCCGATAACCATGGCGTGCACACGGAGCGGGGCTTGCGGCCGGATTTGACATGGACAACTTTACTCTCCCCGCCCGGTGACGCCGGACGTTACCCGACTGACATCCTACTCCTCAACTGAAATGCAACGTTGAATCTCTGGGTCACCTACCTTCGTTTGATCGGAAGCTCGCTATTGCTGCTAACTGCGGTCGCGACTTACCGCGACTTGGTTGACGACCAAGCCGAATCGCTCGCTTACTACGCTTCTCGATTGACGCTTATGCCATTGCTTGGAATCGGACTGTACGTTCGCAATCGTTGGATCGTGCGTCTTGTGTACGGCTTGGCAATCCCGACGGCAATGATTCTTTGGATTGGTGCCGCATTCTTTGGTCCGCCGATTGCGATTTCCCAATTCATCGCGCTTTCTGGACTTTTGTTCGGACTGGGCGTGCTCGTATTGGTCCCACGTGATACGCTGACTGGCTATTCGCCATTCGCTCAGGGCGATTCCACCGTTCGCCCGAGCGAGACCGGAAATCCGTACCAGCCTTCTGCTACGCTACTTGAATCCACTACAGACACAGTCCAAGACGGCGGGTAACCATCCCGTGCACCGGAGCCGGGCTTGCGAGGTTTCACGAATGGACAATCAACTTTCCCGGCCCGGTGACGGGTGACGTTATCCCAACTAATGCGCGGAGGTGCCGACTGGTCGTGCTTCGTTGCGGTTCGATCGGCAACGCTCGACTGCCGGCGATGCCGACTGACTTTTCCTCAAACGGTTGCGTCGAAATCACCGCCGAACGTGACGTACCGCATCGCCGGAAAATCTCTTGGTCGCGCTGATCGATTTTTTCCGGCGATGCGGAACGTCACGTTCTCCCAGTTGCTGCCAACGTTTCCCCGTTCCCGAAGCTTGTACCTCGTTTGGCATTGGAACGGCTTACTCCGCTGCAGCCTGCCGAAACGCGGACTCTCTCGCCAATGGCTCTATTTGTCTTTTCCCACCGGGCCTCGCCATTGGCGAGAGAGTCCGCGTTTCGGCTCCCTTCGTTCGCCGTGCCCGATCCGCTGACGGTCGGCAACGCTCGAAACTTGCTGACCGACGCAACGCCCGCTATGCTGTGCAACGGTGGTCACAACTGCCCAACGCTGATTTAATGCTCGATTCAATGCAATGGGATAACCACGGCATGCACCGGAGTGGCGGTGGTGCGGTTTTCTCGAATTCACGACGTTCGCCGCCACCCGGTGATGCCAACCGTTATCCGACTGGGTGCGCGGTCGTCGCGCTTCAACGACGAACGCTCGGTATCCAGGCGCTGACGATTAATCGCCGACCCGTAGGCCGTCTTGGCCGTGTCCTGTTTCGCAACGTCGAACACACTGCAACGAATTACTCGGTTCGCAGTGCTTCCAAATCATTCATGCTCGAACTCTGCTTCAACGCTTTTTCGTCTGCTTGCACGCCCGGTCGCGACGTACCGAATGGCCGGCGATCCTTCTTTGGCCGCGCTGGTTCATTGATCGCCGGCCATTCGGAACGTCGCGACCTCCAAGACGCTGCTCGGTGCGCGGTCGCTTGCGGCTTCTTCCCTGTTGGATACCTTTTCACCGCTGCCACCTTCCGGAAACGAACGGAACGTCGCCATCATCATCTTTGCCCACTTCTTTGCGGCAAGATGATGGCGACGTACCGTTCGTTTCCTCGCCCCTTCGGTTGCGATTTGGGTACCCGAACTTGCTCGGTCGCCCAGTTCCCGGCTATACTCGTGCTAACGCTCCCACCTGCAACCCCTTGGCCGCGGGCCACGGCGGATAACCAAGACATGCACCGGAGTGGCGGTGGTTGCATTTTTCGTCTGCTTGCGAGCGTTTCGCCGCCACCCGGTGATGTCAACCGTTATCGGACTGACCCCTCAGATGTTCCGCGTATTTGCTTGCACAAACGATTGCTGCAACGCCCGATTGGAAAGTTGTCGTTCGGCAGTTGCGTTAGCTAATTTGCGATTCAAACGTATTGATCCTTCGTTTGCGATTTCCACCCTCCAAGCCCCTCGCGATCCTAAACGTGTTCGCTGTTGTCGTTCGCTGATCCAACGACAACGTTTTCGATCCTTCGTTCACCGTCAACAAGCACCGTCGGACGATAACGCCCGTTTACTTGCCGACCCGATCAACGCCCAATTGCTTGCCGCCCGAACCAATGCCCGTTAAGCTGTGGCGACGTGGTTACCACTGCCCAACACTCGGTCAACGCCCGTCCATCAATGCCGATAACCAACACATGCACCGGAGTGGCGGTGGTCACGTTTCTTTGGAATCACGTCTATCGCCGCCACCCGGTGATGTGAAACGTTCGCCGACAGATTATTTCGCATACCGCAATCAAATGTGGCCGATCTTTGCTCGTAGAATACGCTCTCGCGTTGGCAATTCTCTACTTACTCTGCGGTGGACGTTTTCTTCTTGCGGATCGCGAACGCCAGCGAGAAATTGCAAAAGCTGAAACCGACACAGAATTTCTACTGCGGTGCTTCCTTGCGGGGGTTGTGGCGACCGTCTTGTCATCCGCATGCTCACTGTTTGGATTTGCGCACCACGGCACGGTGCTGATTGCTTTGCCGGCAATTGCGCTGCTTTCGGGATTCTTTACACTCGGTTTTTCGGTTCTTGCACTCATTCGGCGTCCGACATGGATTGCTGCTGGTACACTATTCGGGTCTCTACTTCCACTTGCATGGGGAATCGCACTAGCGACTCGTCTCATCGACTGAGATCACAAAAGCGGCGAACCATCGGTTGCAACGGAGGCCGCGAGTTGACGTTTTTGAAGTGGTGAGTCGTTCGCGCGGCCCCGCTGAACCGTACCGTTATCGGACTGACGTCTCAGGTGTTTGACGCTTGCACTAGCGATTACTGCAACGCTCGAGTGTAAATTTTTCGTTCTGCATTTGCGTTAGCGAATTTGCGATCCAAACGCCTTAATCCTCCGTTCGCGACTGCTACACCCCGCGCCGCTCGCAGTCCTTGATCGTGTTTGCTGTTGTCGTTTGCTGATCCAACGACAACGTTTTCGATCCTTCGCTTACCGTTAACAAGCGCCGTCGAAAGACAATGCCCGTTTACTTGCCGACCCGATCAACGCCCAATTGCTTGCCGCGTGAACCAACGCTCGCTAAACTGTGGCGGCGTGGCAACGACTGCCCGATGCTCGACCAACGCCCGTTCATAAATGCCGATAACCAACACATGCACCGGAGTGGCGGTGGTCACGTTTTCTCGAAATCACGTCAATCGCCGCCACCCGGTGATGTGAGACGTTATCCGACTGGGCCGCGGACACTTGCTGCCCGCCTCGCGCCCTGCGGGGCACAACCTACGCATGGATTCCATGCCGATCGCTCAACGCCATCGCTACGGCTTCACTCGGATGACGATTGACTCACTGCAAACGATGCCTGAACCAACGTTGACGGTTACTCGATCAATTCATACTCGAGTTGGCGGGGCAACGCTTTTCTGTTTGCTTGCACGCCCGGCGACGACGTACCGTATCGGCGACGATCTCCGTTGGACACGCATCTTTATTGATCGTCGCCGATACGGAACGTCGTCGCCTCCAAGGTGGTTTCGACCGCAACCGCGTAACCAACGCCTGATGTCACGGGCGTTCGCATTGGAACGTTTTTCGCCGCTTCAACCCATTGCGGGAACGTCAAATTTGCCGACGACGATTGATCTTGTCCCTTCCGGGCCATCATCGTCGGCAAATTTGACGTACCCGCAACCGCTTCGTTACACTGGCGTTTCCGCAGTCCGCCTCGCAGGTGTTGATACGCATCGTATCCCATCCCGACGGATCTCCAGGAACACCACCCACTTCCCACCCGTGAGCGGGGCAAATTGCGTTAAGATGGGAAGCTTGCGGCAGCGGGCGAATGTTCCTCCACTGCCACCCCGAAGCGCAGCGTTGTAAGTCTGATAACCATGGGATGCACCGGAGTGGGGCTTGCGGCCGTTTCCTGATGGTTACCTTTTTCGTCCCCACCCGGTGATCCCGGACGTTATCCGGCTAGAATTCTCTATGGCCAAATCGCTTCGAATTGCACTCTTCACCTTATCGACCATTTGGGTACTCATCTCGTTCGCGAATCTTCAGCTCATGCCAACCATGGGCTACTTCAATGGAGGGCTCTATCAATTTACTACTCAGAACTCTCGTGGTTGGCCTCGCAATGACGCTCTTACGCAACGAATACACTCCGTCCAAGCTGACACCTCGGTGTTTGGCGCGTTAAAATACGACCGAACCGTAACCAATAAATGGCGATATGACAGCCTTGCCTTCAACGTCACTTTGTCCATCCTGTTCTTGACCGCGACTATTTACTGCTTTGCCATTATCTCATTTGATTGCTCACATATTCAATTTAGCATCTCGACATTGCTGATATGTGTTGGTGCCGTTGCGATCACTTTAACGGTGCTTACCAATGAACGAGAACTCCACAGATTTGTATTCCAAAACTACGACTCGCAATTACCGGACTTCTCTGTTCGTTCACTGGCAATGCTTGGGTGGAATGATCGGCTCATTGTCGTTTCTGGCCTATTCTTCACAGCCTTCCTTGGCGTGATGTATACTGCAAGAATGTTCTCAAAACTATTCGGAGCGATTTCACCTAGGCCAACTTGAGTCCAGTGGCAATCGCCGGATAACAAAACGATGCACGCGAAGCCGGACTTGCGCGTGCTTTTTGAAGCATAGATTTATCGTTCCGGCTCGGTGATCGTAACCGTTATCTGAACGTGTCGCTCCAGGCGTTTTCTCCCGAACGCGAACGTTGTCATAACGGTCGTCAACCGTCGTCGCCGCTCAGATCGTTTTATACGCTTCCACTGGCCGAACATTGGCTTGCTTCCAATGGCGTCGTCGTTCTATATTCGAGATCGCGCCCGTTCGCAGTAAGGTGACTTCGGCTCTATCTCGGTTGGCCGCGGATTTGCCCAGTGTGGGGTTCGGCCTGATGCGGGGAAAGTCCGCCTCGACGACATTAGCTATTCGGGAAGAGCCGTTTTGAACTTCTGGTCCGGCGTCGGGGTCTCCGATTTGCACTCTCAACGCTGCATCTCTAGAATGTCGGTTGATCCGAAGCTCTTCGGCCTCCCGGTTCCCAGCAATCAGATAACCAAGCCATGCACCGGAGTGGCGGTCGTTTGTTTTCTCGAAGTCACGTCGTCCCCCGCCACCCGGTGATGGCAAACGTTCTGACATTCAAAAGTTGCGCGGTCAATTGATGCGCTCGAAGATGCGCGGTCGATTGGTGCGCTCAAATTTGCGCGGTCGGACTGATGCGCTCGGAGATGCGCGCTTGATTCGTGCGATCGAAGGCGCGCGGACAATTGATGCGCTCGATGTTGCGCGGTCGATTATTTGGTGGTATGCTGATTGGCAATGTGACTGGTTCGGCGTGGCTGAGTCGGTAACCGCCGCAAGAGCCAGAACCACGACATGCACGGGAGGACGGCTTGCGGCGCTTACACAAATGGACAATCGTTCGTCCGTCCCCCGTGATGTCAACCGTTATCGGACTGACTCCGCAGATGTTCCGCGTATTCGCTTGCACAAACGATTGCTGCAACGCTTGGTCATCGGTGCGTCGTTCGGCATTTGCGTTAGCGACTCGCCGATTCGGACGTCTTGATCCTCCGTTGGCGATTGCCACAACCCACGCCGCTCNCAGTCCTCGATGGTGCTCGATGTTGTCGTTTGCTTTTCCATCGACCCCGTTTTCCAGTNTTCGTTCAACGTCTGCAAACGCCGTCGGACGACAATGCCCGTTTACTTGCCGNCCCGGTCAACGCCAAATTGCTTGCCGCCCGAACCAATGCCCGTTAAGCTGTGGCAGCGTTGTTGCCACTTCCCGATGTTCGATCAACGCCCGTCCATAAATGCCGATAACCATGCCATGCACCGGAGTGGCGGTGGTCACGTTTTTTTGAGATCGCGTCAACCGCCGCCACCCGGTGATGGCCACCGTTATCCGACAAAGACACCACCACCATCCTCTAACAGTGAGACAAACGAAATGGACGAAGCAAAGAATCGAAATGATGATGACGCAGTACTGTTTGAAGGGATCCGCGGCGGCGTGCGAGT
Source organism: Rubripirellula tenax (assembly GCF_007860125.1). Taxonomy (NCBI): domain Bacteria; kingdom Pseudomonadati; phylum Planctomycetota; class Planctomycetia; order Pirellulales; family Pirellulaceae; genus Rubripirellula; species Rubripirellula tenax. The sequence continues at coordinate 1,517,996 of NZ_SJPW01000001.1, read as the reverse complement.
TTCTGTAGTAACCGCTGCATTGTTTGCGCTGATTGCTGTTGTTCTCTTTACAGTCTACTTCCGAACATTGACTGATGAAATGAAACTTCCGGCTCTCGTCTGGTTTGTCATAGCGATGTTAGTTCCGGGATTCGCAACTGCTTCGCATCGGCTTGCGATGCGCTGCTACCGACGTTGCACTGCTTCCTTTGGCACTGCCGAGAGTTCGTAATCAACGGCAAGTACAACCGTACTCGTAACGCCCTCGTGAATCATGGCCCGTATTCGGATAACCATCCCGTGCACCGGAGCCGGGCTTGCGTGGTTTCACGAATGGGCAATCAAACTTCCCGGCCCGGTGACGGGTAGCGTTCCCCGATTGAAATGAACCGTCCGACCTTTCACGCCGATCCACACTTCGCGAATGCTGCGGTTGGCATCCTATGAACGCATCATCGCAATACTGGTTTATGCTGGCAGCGTTTGTTTCACTCGCCGTTGCCGCAACGGTCGCACTACGAAGGTACCGTTCGACCGCGTCGATTCTCTACGCTTGTTCTGCATGGCTTGCTTTGCTTTTTGGCTCAGGTCTGTTGATCGAGCCAATGATCGCGAATGAGACCTTTGTTGCTCCGGATGGCTCGGTGACGATACACTACAACATGACGTTGCATGTAATCATGTCCTGGGGGCTGACTTTCACGGCACTGCTGTGTGTTGTTGCGTCGGTTGTTTATGTGATCACTCCATTCCCTAAGCCTATCGCATCACTCCACCAACCCTCCGTCACAGATGGCGGGGAACAATGACATGCACGGGAGCACGGCTTGCGGCGTTTTTCGCAATGGATAGTCAACTTTCCGTGCCCCGTGATGTCCAACGTTCGCCGACTTGCATGGCCTTACGTGATGGCTTCAAACGCTTTGACGTGCAGAAGATTGAAACGCGACCTGTTGTTGCTGGCCGTGATGGCAATCTTTGCATTTGGCGTCGTGCTTTTCGCAGACAATGAGTCGAGATGGGTTTTCGCGACCACCGTGATCGCATGTTGCCTAGTCAACCCAACGATTCGCTTCACGTTGTTACACCGCGGTGTAATACGTCCTGCGTCCCGGCAAACGCCAAAGAAGATTCAATTCGCGGAGGCATTGTTGATTTTGGCACACATGTTCCGCGTAATGTTCGTTGGCCTCGCACCGTTCGCGATCGCAAGCGTCGCAATCGAAATGACAACGGACGGTAGCCACGGGGCCGCGCATGTAATTACAACCATACTTTCGGGTATTGCCCTGTGGGCAGCGACCATCGCCGTGACCTGCTATATGGTAAGATCATCGCAACGAGACCTAGAGCGGCTTTACCTCGGAAATCCGCCAGCGACGTAACCCGACCGAGGAGCGGCGAACCAACCCGTGCACCGAAGGACGGCTTGCGTGTTTGCTCGAATGGAATCTCAACCGTCCGTCCTCGGTGACGGGCACCGTTATCCGACTGGGCGCGTGCGGTCCTGAGTCCGTCGCTTGCTCATCCGTAACTCTGGTAAGCGATCTTTTTCCGAATGCAAACACCGAGAACGAATTGAATAACCCATACGATCCACCGAAGGAACCGACCACTAAGCCCTCGTCAATGTCGATGTACGCAACCGATGCTGGAATCGCTCTCATATGCATCATAGTTTCACTTGTCTCCTGGCTCGGGGCGATTGCCATTGCATTTTTCTACGTTCTCAACCGCGGGCGTATCCGTGACCGCAAGCAATACAAAGACGCCGTCACGAAATGCCCGAATTGCTCCCGAGAAATAGGTCTCGCTACAACTATATGCCCTAGATGCAATCACAGGACCGCAGGTGCCCACGGCTCTAAGCCGTCGTGATAGCTGCCTATTTTCGCTCCATTCCAGCGGATAACCAACGGTTGCAACGGAGTGGCGGTGGTCGGCGTTTTCGTTTGCTTGCAAGTCTCCACCCGCCACCCGCTGAACCGAACCGTTATTTGGCTCACGATGAAAATGTGCGACTCGACAACATGGCTCGATGCGATGCGTGAGACGGTTGCGTCCTACCGACGTATGATCGACGCCACCATCGCACAGTTGACCGATGCCGAACTCCACTCGCGTCCAACGGAGGACTCTAACTCGGTCGCGATAATCCTGCGCCACCTTGGAGGCAACCTTCAAAGCCGATGGACAGACTTCCTGACTACCGACGGAGAAAAGCCTGACCGAAATCGTGACGCCGAGTTTCTTGATTGGGATGGAGACCGGCAATCGCTGATGGAGCACTTCGATCGCGGATGGTCAGCGCTTGTCAACGCGATCGAATCAATTGACGCTGAGAACGTCGGTCAGACCATACTCATCAGGGGTGAATCGCATACAATCGCGTTAGCACTCACTCGTTCCGTAACTCATTTGACATATCACGTCGGCCAAATTGTGATGATCGCACGCATGGTCCACGATGGCGAGTGGCGCTGGCTAACAATCGCGCCAGGATTGTCTGGCGATCACAATAACCGAACTTGGGGCACCAAGGCCAGCCGCAGCGTTTTCACCGACGAAGAGAACACCAAATAACCAGGTGTTGCACCAAAGCCGCGGAGCCGGGCGGTTTGGCAATTGAGAATCGTTCGCCGCGGCTTGGTGAACACAAACGTTCCCCGACCGGAGGTCACCGATACGAGACGCTGAACTGGAAGCTCAATCCGCTAATCCGAATGAAACGCCAGCGGATGCTGACACAGACGCCGCTCCACGCATGAAACCTTCTAGCTTGCGTCTACACTTTTCACGCCAACCTCGATTGCATTGGGCGACATGCATATTCGTCTGCGTGGCACACATCGTTGGGTGCTACACCGCAGCAACATGCCGTGGCTATCCTGCGCCACCGTGGTGGACGATCCCCGCGATGTACGTAGCCCCATTCCTTTGCGGGTTGCCGGCACTGTTCGACAACGACCGATCCCTACGTCATCGGGGCGTTATTCTGACGGCGATTGCGATGGGTATCACACACGCGGTCGCTTGGTGCAATTTGGCTTCCGCAAGGCCTCATCCCGGTTTTCACATTGGATTTTTCGGATTGCTCGTTTCGATTCTTCCGTGGCTGCCGTTTGCGTTTGTTACAATTCCAACAATGGCGTTTTGCCTGTTGTTCATTGAACGTGTACTCGGAGACTGTTGGGGACTGCTTCGGCGGTTTCCTGACGAATCTCTGGTTTCCACAACTAAGATTGCGGGGAACCATGCCGTGCACCGGAGCGGCGACAGCGCGTTTCCTGATGGTTAGTTTTTCTCTCGCCGCCCGGTGACGGCGGACGTTATCGGACTGACTCCGCAGATGCTCCGCTTATTTGCTTGCACAAACGATTACTGCAACGCCCGATTGGAAAGTTGTCGTTCGGCATTTGCGTTAGCGAATCTGCGATTCAAACGTATTGATCCTCCGTTTGCGCTTTCCTCCCTCCAAGCCGCTCGCAATTCTTGAACGTGTTCGCTGTCTTCGTTTGCTGATCCAACGACAACGTTTTCGATCCTTCGTTCACCGTCAACAAGCACCGTCGGACGATAATGCCCGTTTACTTGCCGACCCGGTCAACGCCAAATTGCTTGCCGCCCGAACCAATGCCCGTTAAGCTGTGGCGACGTGGTTGCCACTGCCCGGCACTCGATCAACGCCCGTCCATAAATGCCGATAACCATGCCATGCACCGGAGTGGCGGTGGTTACGTGTTTTTGAAATCACGTCAACCGCCGCCACCCGGTGATGGCCACCGTTACCCGACTGAGCAAAGATTGAAGATTTCGTTCCCGCAAATTGCTGCTCTAACATTTTGCGGCGTCGCTTTAGTCGCCTGTCTATTAATTCGCCACGACATGAGCCCAAAACCGTCGTTGACTTCACATGGTTCGATCGTTTCTTCTATTCCTTCGCCATCCGCAGAGTTCATTGTTTCCAAGAATAATCTCGGCAATGTCGCGAAGGGCGATGTGATTCATGAATTCGTGACCGTTACAAACACTGGAACGACACCACTGCGGTTGCAAGCTCACTGTGGCGGCTGCCGATCACCCCAACTACGCAAGTATCGAGATGTCGTTCCGCCCGGACAAACAGAATTGTTGGCGATACAGATTCGTAGCGCCGAGCCCGGCACTCACAAGGCGAACGTTGAAGTGTTCACTGATGATCCAGAAAACGCGACCCTAGCTATTGACTACACCTATACCGTCGTTGAAAACGGCGGGTAACCAAGCCGTGCACCGAAGGACGGCTTGCGCGGTTTTACGAATGGAAAATCAACCGTCCGTCCTCGGTGACGGCCAACGTTCGCCGACTGAAGTGCTTTCTCCACTCATAGCTTCGGCCTGGAACAGCCAATGGTTCGTAAACATCCCGAGAAGCAAACCGAATCCGTTGATGACACCGCGTATCGCTGGATCGGTTCGTTTTGCGGCGCAATTCTGGGCGTGTGCGTTGCGGCGTTGCTCCTGTACGTCGCTGGCTTCGACTCGACGCTCGTGGTTATCGTCTTCGTCACCTGCGGACTTGCTGCGGGCGCTATCGCTGGGTACCGAATGCCTGCGATGTCCGATGCTATACTTTGGATCGCCTCACTGTTCACTTAGCCGACCGGATAAAGGCGGCGAACCATCGGTTGCAACGGAGGCCGCGAATTGACGTTTTTGAGGTGGAGAATCGCTCGCGCGGCCCCGCTGAACCGTACCGTTATCGGACTGACCGCTCAGGTGTTTGGCTTGTTCGCTCGCACTAGCGATTGCAGCAACGCTCGATTGCAAGTTTGTCGTTCGGCTTTTGCGTTAGCGACTCAGCGCTTCGACCGTCTTGATCCA